>NZ_JBHJUK010000028.1:0-76967 GCF_042266225.1 Kitasatospora sp. NPDC056181 | reverse complement strand
AGAGCCACCATTAGGGCGGCCAGTTTTGGTAGGTACTGGGGAAACTCTTGGCAAGTCCCACCACCCCGGCCCGCCGCCCCCCCCGGGATTCGGGAAGGGCGGCGCGCCGGTGTTCGTGGGCGGCTGACGGGTCAGTCGACCAGGTCCTCCTTGGCCTTCTGGGCCCCGCCCTGGCTGCGGATGATGGCCCGCACCAGGAAGCCGAAGCCGATCGCCATGACCAGCGGCGGGACGATCGCGCTGACGTAGTCCATCAGGTCACTCCTCCTCGGTCTTCTCCGCCGCGGTGGCGGCGGACGCCTTGGGCTCCGGCTTGACCAGGGGGAAGAGCACGGTCTCCCGGATGTTCTTGCCGGTGAGCAGCATGATCAGGCGGTCCACCCCGAGGCCGAGGCCGCCGGTGGGCGGCATCGCGTACTCCAGGGCCCGCAGGAAGTCCTCGTCGACCTGCATCGCCTCGACGTCGCCGCCCGCCGCCAGCAGGGACTGCGCGGTCAGGCGGGCGCGCTGCTCGACCGGGTCGACCAGCTCGGAGTAGGCGGTGCCGATCTCGGTGCCGAAGATCACCAGGTCCCACTTCTCGGCCACGCCCGCGACCGAGCGGTGCTGGCGGGTCAGCGGGGAGACCTCGGTCGGGTAGTCCTTGATGAAGGTCGGCGCGACGGCGTTCTCCTCCAGCAGGCGCTCGACCATCTCCAGCACGATCTGGCCGTGGCCCCACTCCTTCTCGAAGGGGATGCCGTGCTCGGCGGCCAGCTTGCGCAGCTCCTCGACCGAGGTCTCCGGGGTGACCTCGGTGCCCAGGTGGGCGGAGATGCCGGGGTAGACGCTGACCTCGGCCCACGGCTCGGCCAGGTCGATCTCGTGCTCGACGCCGTGCGGGTCGAGGCCGCGGATCACCGTGGTGCCCAGCGCGTCGCGGGCGGCGTTGATGATCGTCGCCCGGATCAGCTCGGCCTGGGTGTCGTAGTCGCCGTAGGCCTCGTACGACTCCAGCGAGGTGAACTCGGGGTTGTGGGTGGAGTCGGCGCCCTCGTTGCGGAAGTTGCGGTTGATCTCGAAGACCTTCTCCGCGCCGCCGACCACCAGCCGCTTGAGGTACAGCTCGGGGGCGATCCGCATGAAGAGGTCGATGTCGTACGCGTTGATGTGCGTCTTGAACGGGCGCGCGTTGGCGCCGCCGTGCACCGGCTGGAGCATCGGGGTCTCGACCTCGATGTAGCCGCGCTCCTCGTAGGTGCGGCGGATCGAGCGGACCACCTTGGAGCGCAGGTGCAGGATCTCGCGGGCCTCGGGGTTGACGATCAGGTCGACGTACCGCTGGCGGACCCGGGCCTCCGGGTCGGTCAGGCCCTTGTGCTTGTCCGGCAGCGGGCGCAGGCACTTGGCGGTGAGCGCCCAGCTGTCCACCATCACCGACAGCTCGCCGCGGCGGGAGGTGATCACCTCGCCCTCGACGCCGACCTGGTCGCCGAGGTCGATGTCGGACTTCCAGGCGGCCAGCCGCTCCTCGCCCAGCTTGTCCAGGGAGAGCATCACCTGGAGGTCGCCGGAGCCGTCGCGCAGGGTGGCGAAGCAGAGCTTGCCGCCCGTCCGGGAGAGGATCACGCGGCCGGTGATGCCGGCCCGCTCGCCGGTCGCGGTGTCCGGCGCCAGGTCAGGGTGCTTGGCACGGAGGTCCGCGATGGTGCTGGTCCGGGGGAAGCCGACCGGGTACGGGTCGACGCCGGCCGCCCGGAGCCGGTCCAGCTTCTCGCGCCGGACGCGCATCTGCTCGGGAAGGTCGTCGGTCGCGGGGAGGGGGCTCTGATCGCTCACCCCACAAGGGTAGCCAGCCACACACCGTGCTCCGCCACGGGATATCCGCGCCGCCCGTCGCGGCACGCCGAAGGGGGGAGACCGCAGGCGTGCGGTCTCCCCCCTTCGCGGGCGGGCGCGGTCAGCCGGTGCCGGTGGCCAGCTCCAGTTCCTCCGTCTCGGCGGGGGCCTCGGGGCGGGCCGGGGGCTTGGGGCGGCGCCCGAAGAGCTCGGCCGGGGTGGGCATCCGGTGCGGGCGGGGCGCGGACGCGGGGGTGGCGGGCTGGTCGGCGCCGGCGTCGGTGCTGCTCATCGGGATCCGTCCTCCAACAGGGATGGGGAGACTGCTCGGGGGTGCGGCGGGGCTCGGTACGGCGACGAGGTGGCGGTGGCCGGTGGTGAGGGCGAGCCGCTCGCGGACGGCGGCCTCGGCGAGTGCGTGGCAGCGGCCGGCCAGTCGTGAGCGGCGGGACCGTTCGTGCTGGCCGCAGGGCTGGCGGGTCAGTCCGCGCAGTGCGGTGAGGTCCTCGGGGCCGGGGAGGTAGCCGTCGGTGACCGCCTCCTCCAGGCGTTCCAGGTAGCCGCCGGCGCTGCCGGGCAGCGCGGCCCGGTAGCGGCCGAGGTCGGCGAGCAGGAAGGCGCGCAACCGGCCGCCCTCCTGGACGGCCTCGTCGATCGCCTCGGTCAGGCGCAGGGCGTCCTGGACGTCCTCGGCCCACAACTCGGCGCCCGTGGCGGTGAACGGCAGCCCGCCGGGGGCCTGGAGGTGGGCGGGGACGGCAGGGTGCAGGGCTTGGGCGAGGGCGCGGCGCAGCACGCGGACTTCGTCGGCGCTGAAAGCCATGCCGCCGCGCGATCCGTGTGGCGTAGGCATGGGTTGACACTACGTGAGGAATATCCGATTTGTCGGTAACGTCGCGCCGATGCCCCACGTTCGGCCCGCCGAATGTCCCGCCGGGCGTACAGCGGGACATCCGGCGGGCTGTCCGTCCGGCGCCTGCGGTCGGTGCGGTCCTGGCGCCCCCCCGGGGGCGGCGTCAGCGCCGCAGCGCCTCCGCGGGCTGGATCCGGGCCGCGCGCCAGGCCGGGTAGACGCCGGCCAGCAGGCCGGTGGCGAGGCCGACGAGCGGCGCGGCGGCCACCGTCGCCGGCGCGACCACCGGGGTCCAGTCGCGGGCCAGGGCCACGCCGAGCACCGTGAGCACCCCGAGCGAGGTGCCGACCAGGCCGCCGACCAGCCCCAGCGAGGCCGACTCGGTGAGGAACTGGCCGGTGATGTGGCGGCCCTTGGCGCCCAGCGCCCGGCGCAGGCCGATCTCGCCGGTCCGCTCCAGGACGGCGACCAGGGTGGTGTTGGCGATCCCGACCGCGCCGATCACCAGGCAGATCCCGGCGAGCAGCAGGAAGAGCTGGTCGAGGTCGGAGGTGACGTTGGACCGCAGGGTGCGCGGGTCCGGGGGCGGTACCGGTTTGAAGTTCTCCGGGTGGGCCGGGTCCAGGGCGAGCGCGGCCTCGCCGGCGATCTGCTGGGCCGCGCCGATCCTGGTGGAGATGATCATCTTCGCCCGCTCCCGGTCGGGCGGGCCCCAGAGCCGCTCGGCGGCCCCGCGCGGCACGGTGACGGAGAGCAGCAGGTCGGCCTTGCGCCGGACGTCGCCGATGATCCCGATGACGGTGAACGGCTTGCCGTCCAGGAAGATCGCGGGCTGGGTTTCGAGCGTGGTGATCCCCAGCCGGGCCGCCGTCGCGGCGCCGAGCACGGCGACCTGCCGCCCGGTGTCGTCGTGCCAGGAGTCGAAGGTCCGGCCCTGGACCAGCTGCGGTTCGGCCGCCGCCAGGACGCCCGCCGAGGCGGCGACCACCGGCACCTGGTCCCCGCCGTTCTGCCGGCCGACCGGCGCGGCCCGGACGGCGCCGGTGGCCTGGCGCACCGGCCAGTAGACGCCGGCCGCCTCGACCCCGTTCAGCCGTTGGATGCGGGCGTCGGCGTCGGCGGGGAAGGAGAGCCGGGTCAGTTCCGGCCGCGGGCCGCCGGTGTCCTCCACGCTCACCTCGGTCGCGCTCAGCACGCTGAACCGGGAGTCGATCTGGGACGAGGTGGTGGCGGTCAGTCCGAGGACGGCGACGAAGGCGCCGACCCCGAGGACGGTGCCGAGGCCGGTCAGCGCCGAGCGGGCGGGCCGCTGGAGCACCCCGGCCAGGGCCTCGGAGAGCAGGTCGCGCAGCGGCAGCCGGGACGGCTCGACCACGTGGGCGCGGCGGCGTGGCCTCATGCCGTGGCCACCTCCCGCAGCACGCCGTCGCGGATCGCCACCGTCCGCCGGCCGCGGGCGGCCACCTGGGGGTCGTGGGTGATCAGCAGGACGGTCAGGCCCTCCGCGTGCAGCTCGTCCAGCAGGGCGAGGACGGACTCCGCGGTGGCGGTGTCCAGGTTGCCGGTCGGCTCGTCGCAGAGCAGCAGCGAGGGTTGTCCGACCAGCGCCCGGGCGATCGCGACCCGCTGCCGTTCGCCGCCCGAGAGGCGGGTCGGCAGGGCGTCCAGCCGGTGGCCGAGGCCCACCTGGACGAGGGCCGCGCGGGCCCGCTCCCGCCGTTCGGCGGCGCCCCGGCGGCCGGGGGCGGACGTGTAGAGCATGGCCAGGGCGACGTTCTCGGCCGCCGAGCGGTGCGGCAGCAGGTGGAAGGACTGGAAGACGAAGCCGATCCGGCGCCCGCGCAGCGCGGTGCGGTCGCCGTCGGGGAGCGCACCGGTGTCGATGCCGTCCAGCAGGTACCGGCCGGTGGTGGGGGTGTCCAGCAGGCCGGCGATGTTGAGGAAGGTGGACTTGCCGGAGCCGGACGGGCCGGTCACCGTGACGTACTCGCCCGGTTCGACGGCCAGGTCGCAGGGCTGGAGGGCGGTGACCGGGGGCGGCCCGGGGTAGGTCAGGCCGACCTGGCGGAACTCGATGACGGGGGCGCTCACGGGGCGCCCGCCCGGTCCGCGTCCTTCACGCCGACGATCACCTGGTCGCCGGGCCCGAGCGAGCCTTCGATCAGCGGCCGGACCTCCGCGCTGCCGCCGCCGACCGTGCCCGGGGTGACCTCGACCCGGCGGCGCTGTCCGTTCCCGTAGACCGTCACCACGGTCCTGCCGTCCGCCGTCGCGGAGACCGCCGACAGCGGGACGACCAGCACCGGGCCGGCCGAGGAGGCGGCCCGCACGGTGAGGCGGACGTCCTGGCCGGCCAGCTTCGGGTCGAGCGGGGCGTCCGGCTCGACCACCAGCTGGTAGCCGGCCGGGCCGCCGCCCTGGCCGGTGCCGCCACCCTGGTTGGTGCCACCGCCCTGCTGGCCGCTGCCGCCGGTGCCGCCGGTGCCGCTCTGCTGGGGGTCGCCGGGGGTGTCGGCGACCGCCGTCACCTTGCCGGCGGCCTTGGTCCCGGCCAGCTCGGAGAGGATCTCGACCTGCTGGCCCGGGTGGACCAGTCCCTTGTCGGAGACGGACAGCGAGCCCCTGACGACCAGCGCCCCGGCCGAGACCGTCAGCACCTTGCCGCTGACCTCGCCGCCGATCCGGCCGGTGACGGCGTCGACGCGGGCGGGGAAGCCGGAGAGGAAGAGCAGCTCCGCGGCCGGGACCATCGGGCCGGTGGCGGCCCTGACGTCGGCGGCCTTCCTCCGGAGCTTGGCGAGGTCCTCGCCGGCGCGGGTCACCTGCTTCTGGGCGGTGTCGACGGCGGTGCGGGCGGCGTCCGCCGGGTTCTCGCCGGCGGAGCCCGCGCCCCCGGTGGCGGACCCGGCGCCCGTGGAGCCCGCACCCGTGGAGCCCGCACCCGCGGTGCCCGGTGCGCCCCCGGCGGCGTCTCCCGCGGCAGCACCCGCAGAGGCACCCGCGGTGCCCCCCGGGGCGGCCGTCGCGGAGGGCTGGGCCGGGGCGGACTGCCGGGCCCGCTGGGCGGCCACCGCGTCGTCGTACCGCCTCTGGGCGGCCTTCAGCGCGTCCTTGGCGTCGGACAGTGCCCGTTCGCCGCCGGTCACCGCGTCCTGGGCGGCCGACACCTGGGCGTCGCCGTCCGGGGAGGCGGGCAGCGGGTCGTAGCCGCGCGCCGCGTAGAAGGCCTGCACGGCGGCCTTGGTCGCCGCGCCGTAGGCGCCTTCGGGGTCGTCGTCCGAGCCGAAGCCCAGTTCCTTCAGGGCTTGCCGGAGCTGCTTGACGTCCTGTCCGGTGGCCCCGGGCCTGAGGTCCCGGTAGACGGGGAGGTCGCCCTTGAGGGCGAACACCGGCCGCCCGGCCACCTCCAGCACCGACTGCCCGGCCTGGGCCTGGTCGCCGGCCTTCAGTGGCAGCTTGGTCACCACCGGCTTGGCACCGGCCCCGCCCGCTGCGCCGCCGGCCGGTGCCACGTCCACCGACTGGCCGGCGCTCACCAGCCCCCGGACCACCACCGAGTCGGTCAGCACCCGCTTCTCCACCGGTGCGGTCAGCACGTCCGCCGGCGGCGGCTTGCTCTCCGCCGCCGCCTGCGCGGGCGACTTGATCACCAGTGAGGCGGCCAGCCCGCCGCCGGAGAGGGTCACCGCGGCCGCCACCACGACCAGGAGCAGCCGCCTGCGCCGCCGCAGCCCGTGGCGCCCGGAACCGTCCTCCCATGGCTCCGGCCCGTCGCCCGGCCCGTCCCCGGCCGTTTTGACCGTCCCGGCCTTCCCCTCGAACTCCGTCACGCCCCCACCCTCGATCCGGCCCCCCGGGCCACGTTTCACGACTGGGTCAACCAGGCTTGTATACAACACCATTGACGGAAGATCAGATGGCCTGCCGTCCGGGAAGAGGAGCCGGGCCGCGGCCCCTGCCGCACCCCCGCCGACCCCCCGGCCGAACCCCCGTCGTCCCCGCGGACCCGTGCCCGGCGGACCTCTGTAACATCCCCGGGCCGCCGCCGGTCATTCAGGTGTAGGGGAAAACGACGCAGGGGAGCCCGGCAGATGGCACGAGAAGGTCAGCTTCGGACGGCAGGGGGCCGGGCCCGGGACGAGGACTTCCGGGCCTTCGCGGCGGCGCGCACCCCGAACCTGTACCGCACCGCCTGCCTCCTGACCGGCGGGGACACCCACCTGGCGGAGGACCTGGTCCAGGAGGCGCTCGGGCGGATCTACGTCCAGTGGCACCGCACCTCCTGGTTCACCCCGCGCGCCCGGATCGACAACCCGGCCGGGTACGCGCACACCGTGCTGGTGCGGGCCTTCCTCTCGCACCGCAGCCGCCGCAGCAGCGGCGAACAGCCCGTCGAGGCCGTCCCGGACGGCGCCGCCCGCGAGGGCGACCCGGCGCTGCGGCTGACCCTGGTCGACGCGCTCGCCAGGCTCGCGCCGCGCGACCGGGCGGTCCTCGTCCTGCGCTACTGGGAGGACCGCAGCGTCGAGGAGACCTCCGAGATCCTGCGCAGCAGTTCGGGTGCGGTCCGCACCCGGACGGTCCGGGCGCTCGGCCGGATCCGCGCGGTCCTCGGCGACAGTCTCGACGCGCTCGCCGAGCGCTGAGAGCCCGAGCCGGACCGATTCACACCCAACACTCGACACACTCGACCGACCTGGAACGGTGGTTCAGCATGCCCGCAGACCGGGACCTTCCCGACACCCAGTACGAGCAGGACTTCGCCGAGGCGATCAGCCGCGCGGGGGAGGTGTTCCACGCCGAGACCACCCCGCTGGTCGACTCCGGCTGGGCGTACGGCCGCCGGCTGCGCCGCCGCCGGCGGGCGTCGGTGCTGGCCGGAGCCGCCGCACTGGCGCTGATCGGGGTCGGCGGCGTGGCCGCGAGCGGCGCGGTGGGCGGCTCCGGCAAGGCCGGCCCGGCGTCCGCCGGGGATCCCTCGGCCGCACCGGTCTCCGGCCAGGAGTTCCTCGGCATGCTGACCGAGCTGCTGCCGGCCGGCACCATCGACATCGGCACGACCGGCGAGGCCCGGGGGACGGAGAGCGGCACGCCGCAGGCACGGTTCACCTACGACGACGGCCACGGCCAGGCCCAGATCCTGTTCTGGGTCACGCGCACCCCCGACGCCATGGTCCCGGCGCCGGGCTGCCCCGAGCCCCAGGTCCTGGCCGCGGGCGGCGACACCTGCACCGACACCACCCTCGCGGACGGCTCCCAGCTGATCGTCTACCAGGCGGGCACCCGGGCCGACGAGCCGGCGGGCAGCAAGACCTGGTCGGCGAAGCTGTACTCCAAGGCCGGCTACAGCCTGATGATCCAGGAGTGGAACCGCAAGCCGCTCGACCGGGGCACCCCGGTCACCCGTACCGCCCCGCCGCTGACCACGCAGCAGCTCTCCGCGGTGGCCACCGACTCGCGCTGGGCGGGGGTCGGCGCGGCGCTCCCGTCGCGGGTGCAGCCGCCGCGCGGGCCATCGAAGCCCACCGGCCCGGCCAAGCCGACCGGCCCGGCCATCCCGAGCGGCACCCCGGCCACGCCGACCGCCCCGGCCACGCCCCGGGACGGCAACCCGGCCGCCGCCGCGGCCGAGGCCGCCAAGCGGTGACGTCGGCGGCTCAGGCCGTCGGGCGGTTGCGCTCGTACACCAGGCGCAGGCCGATCAGCGTCAGCCAGGGCTCGTGCACGTCGATCGTGGCGGCCTCGCCGAGGACCAGCGGGGCCAGCCCGCCGGTGGCGATGACCTGGACGTCGTCCGGGTCCTTGGCGAGCTCCCGGGCCATCCGGTCGACCAGGCCGTCGACCTGGCCGGCGAAGCCGTAGAGGATGCCGGACTGCATGCCCTCGACGGTGTTCTTGCCGATCACGTTGCGCGGCCGGGCCAGCTCGATCTTGCGCAGCTGGGCACCGCGCGCGCCGAGCGCCTCCACCGAGATCTCGATGCCGGGGGCGATCGCCCCGCCGACGTAGTCGCCGCGGGCGTTGATCGCGTCGAAGGTGGTGGCGGTGCCGAAGTCGACCACGATGCACGGGCCGCCGTACAGGTGGTTGGCGGCCAGCGCGTTGACGATCCGGTCGGCGCCGACCTCCTTGGGGTGGTCCATCAGGACGTGCACGCCCGTCTTCACCCCGGGCTCCACGATGACCGCGGGGACGTCGCCGTAGTAACGGCGCGTCACCTCGCGGAACTCGTGGAGCACCGAGGGGACGGACGAACAGATCGCCAGGCCGTCCACCGCGGCCTCGTTGACCGCGGTGTGCGAGCCCATCAGCCCCTGGAGGAGCACCGCCAGCTCGTCGGCCGTGCGGCGCGGATCGGTGGAGATCCGCCAGTGCTCGGCCACTTC
This sequence comes from Kitasatospora sp. NPDC056181, assembly GCF_042266225.1. Taxonomy (NCBI): domain Bacteria; kingdom Bacillati; phylum Actinomycetota; class Actinomycetes; order Kitasatosporales; family Streptomycetaceae; genus Kitasatospora; species Kitasatospora sp. NPDC056181. Next base: position 67,910 of record NZ_JBHJUK010000028.1, on the reverse strand, counting down.
CTCGCCGTCGAACAGGCCGAGTGTGGTCTGGGTGTTGCCGACGTCGATGGTGAGCAGCATGGGTGCCTTCTGCGTGAGGGGCGATCAGGTGATCAGGCGCGCAGGTCGAGGCCGATGTCCAGGATCGGCGAGGAGTGCGTGAGCGCGCCCACGGCCAGGTAGTCGACACCAGTCTGGGCGACCTCGTGCGCGGTGGCCAGGGTCAGGCCGCCGGAAGCCTCCAGCCGGGCCCGGCCGGCCACCAGCGCGACGGCCTCCTTGAGCTGCGGGACGGTGAAGTTGTCCAGCAGGATCAGGTCGGCCCCGGCCTCCAGCACCGGCGGGATCTGCTCCAGGGTGTCCACCTCGACCTCGACCGGCAGGTCGGGGTAGGCGGCCTTGACGGCCCGGAACGCCTCGGCGACACCGCCGGCCGCGACCACGTGGTTGTCCTTGACCAGGGCCGCGTCGGAGAGCGCCATCCGGTGGTTGGCGCCGCCGCCGCAGCGGACCGCGTACTTCTGCAGCGCCCGCAGGCCCGGGGTGGTCTTGCGGGTGTCGCGGACCACCGCGCCGGTGCCCTCCAGGGCGTCCGCCCAGGCGCGGGTCGCGGTGGCGATGCCGGAGAGGTGGCAGAGCAGGTTGAGCGCGCTGCGCTCGGCCGTCAGCAGGTCGCGGGTGCGGCTGCGGACGGAGAGCAGCACCTGGCCGGCCTCGACCCGGTCGCCGTCCTGGACGTGCCGCTCGACCTCGAACTCCTCCTCGCAGACCAGCGAGACGACGGCCTCGGCGATCCGCAGGCCGGCGACCACGCCGGCCTCGCGGGCGGTGAAGTCGGCGGTGGCGACGGCGTCGGCCGGCACGGTGGCGACCGAGGTGACGTCCTCGCCGCCGGCCAGGTCCTCGGCCAGCGCCAGGGAGGCGATGTCCTCGACCTCGACCGGGTCCAGGCCGGCCTCCTCCAGCAGCTCGGCGAGCTGCGGGTCGAGGCCGGTCTCGTAGCCCTCGCCGTCCCCGCAGGCGCAGCCGTCGCCGCAGCCGCCCTGGGAGGCCAGGGGGAGTTCCTCGTGGGAGTGGGTCATGGTTCTACTGCTCCTCAGGGGTGCTGACAAGGTCGCCGGAGGCGGTGAGCGTGGTGATCAGGTGGCGCCGCCAGCCGGCGTCGTCGCGTTCGGGGAAGTCCTCGCGCCAGTGGCAGCCGCGGGTCTCGGCACGCTGTGCGGCGGCCTCGACCAGGGCGGTGGCGACCAGCAGGAGGTTGGCGGCCTCCCAGGTCTCCACCCGGGGGTCGGCCGGCTTCTCCTCGGCGGCGTGCGCGCAGGCCTGCCCGGCGAGCTCGGCGAGGCCGGCCGCGGTGCCCGCCATCGACGCGGCCGAGCGCAGCACGCCGGCGCCGCGCGACATCAGCCGCTGGATCTCGGCCCGCGCCTCGGGCGCGGGCAGCGGCACCGCGTGCGCGGCGCGGGCGGCCGCGACGTCCACCGACCGCTCGGGCAGCCGGCCCGCACGGTGCAGGTCGGTCAGGTCGGCGGCGATCCGCTCGGCGAAGACCAGGCCTTCGAGGAGCGAGTTGGACGCCAGCCGGTTGGCGCCGTGCACGCCGGTGCAGGCCACCTCGCCGCAGGCGTAGAGGCCCGGGACGTTGGTGCGGCCGCGCAGGTCGGTGCGGATGCCGCCGGAGGCGTAGTGCGCGGCCGGGGCGACCGGGATCGGCTCGGTGACCGGGTCGATGCCGTGCGCGCGGCAGGAGGCGAGGATGGTCGGGAACCGCTGCTCCCACATCGCGGCGCCGAAGTGCCGCCCGTCGAGGTACATGTGCTCGGCGCCCTGGAGCTGCATCTGCCGGGTGATCGCCTTGGCGACGATGTCGCGCGGGGCGAGCTCGGCCAGCTCGTGCTGCCCGAGCATGAAGCGGGTGCCGGCGGCGTCGACCAGGTGGGCGCCCTCGCCGCGGACCGCCTCGGAGACCAGCGGCTGCTGGCCCTGGGCCTCCGGGCCGAGCCAGAGCACGGTCGGGTGGAACTGCACGAACTCCAGGTCGGTGACCTCGGCGCCGGCCCGCAGCGCCAGTGCCACGCCGTCGCCGGTGGAGACCGCCGGGTTGGTGGTGGCCGAGAAGACCTGGCCCATGCCGCCGGTGGCGAGCACCACCGCGCGGGCCCGGATGGCGCCGACGCCGTCGCGCTGGCCCTCGCCCATCACGTGCAGGGTCAGGCCGGCCGCATGGCCGTCGGCGTCGGTCAGCAGGTCGAGGACGAGGGCGTGCTCGATCAGTTCCAGGCCGGGGTCGCTGCGGACGGCCGTGACCAGTGCGCGCGATATCTCGGCGCCGGTGGCGTCCCCGCCCGCGTGCGCGATCCGGCGCCGGTGGTGGCCGCCCTCGCGGGTGAGCAGGATCTCGCCGGCCTCGTCGCGGTCGAACGCGGCGCCGGTGGCGATCAGCCGGCGGACGGCGTCGGGGCCCTCGGTGACGAGGGTGCGCACGGCCTCCTCGTCGCAGAGCCCGGCGCCCGCCACCAGGGTGTCGTCGAGGTGCTGCTCGGGGGTGTCGCCCTCGCCCAGGGCGGCGGCGATGCCGCCCTGGGCCCAGCGGGTGGAGCCGTCGTCGAGCATCGCCTTGGTGACCACCACGGCCCGCAGGCCGGCCTTGCGGACGTTGAGGGCGACGGTGAGGCCGGCCACGCCGGAGCCGACCACGACGACGTCGGTGGTGGTCGTCCAGCCGGGGGCGGGGGCGGCGAGGCGGTGCGTGACGGACATGGCGTTCAGTGGCTCCTTCAGCGCGCGGCGGTCGGGGCCGCGTCGTTGCCGTCACCGTACGCCTTGTCACCGCGGAGCAGCCCGGTGCCCTCCCCGGCCTCGGCGGGGTCGCCGCCCATGCCGGTGATCCGGTTGGCGGCGTCCACGAAGACGACCTTCGGCTCGTAGCCCTTGGCCTCGGCGGTGTCCATCTGCCCGTAGGCGATGAGTATGACGAGGTCGCCCGGGTGGACGAGGCGGGCGGCGGCGCCGTTGATGCCGATCACGCCGGAGCCGCGCGGGCCGGCGATGGTGTACGTCTCCAGCCGGGCGCCGTTGTTGATGTCGACGATGTGGACCAGCTCGCCGGGGAGCAGGTCGGCGGCGTCGAGCAGGTCCTCGTCCACCGTGACGGAGCCGACGTAGTGCAGGTCGGCCTGGGTCACGGTGGCCCGGTGGATCTTGGACTTGAGCATGGTGCGGAGCATGGGGTCACGCCTCCTGTGAGTGCATGCCTAGTGGTGCTTCGGATACCGGATACAGCGGCGGACGGTTCTGGGCCTGCTGCCCGTCCCGTCCGGCGGACGGTTCAGGGCGTGCTGCCCGTCCCGCCCGGCGGACGATTCTGTGCTTGTCGCTCGTCCGCCTAGCGGCAGATTCTGCGCTTGTCGGTCATCCGCCTAGCGGCAGATGACGTGGACGTTGTCGATCAGGCGGGTCGAGCCCACCTTCGCGGCGACGGCCAGCACCGCCTCGCCCTGGAAGTCGTCCGCGGCCTCGGTGAAGTCGTGCGGGTCGATCAGGGCGAGGTAGTCGAGGGTGACGCCTTCGGCGCCGCCTTCCTCGATCGAGGAGGCGATGACGGCCGCGGCGGCCTCGCGCACGGCCTTCGGGCCCTGCGCGGCCGCGTCGCGGCCGGCGAAGAGCGCCTTGGAGAGGGCGAGCGCGCGCACGCGGTCCTCGTCGGAGAGGTAGCGGTTGCGGGAGGAGAGCGCCAGGCCGTCCTCCTCGCGGATCGTCGGCACGCCCACGATCTCGACGTCGAAGTCGAGGTCGGCCACCATCCGCTGGATGATCGCCAGCTGCTGGGCGTCCTTCTCGCCGAAGAAGGCGAAGTCCGGGTCGGTGATGTGCAGCAGCTTGGCGACCACGGTCAGCACGCCGTCGAAGTGGCCCGGGCGGGTGGCGCCCTCGTAGCGCTCGCCCATCGGGCCGGCCGCCAGGCGCACCTGGGGCTCGCCGTTCGGGTAGACCTCGTCGACCGACGGCGCGAAGACCACGTCGGCGCCGTTCTCCTCGGCGAGGCGCACGTCCTCGTCCAGGGTGCGCGGGTAGCGCTCCAGGTCCTCGCCGGCGCCGAACTGCAGCGGGTTGACGAAGACGGTGACGGCGACCCGGCCTTCCCGGCCGACCTGCTTGCGGGCGGCGCGGATCAGCGCGGCGTGGCCCTCGTGCAGCGCGCCCATGGTCATCACGACCGCGTTGTCCACCGGCTGCTCGTCCGGCCAGAAGGCCGCCTCGAAGTCGGCGACGGTGTGCGTGACGACGGCCCGGTGGACCTTGGGTGCCCGCTGGGCCTTGCCCGGCTGCTTGCCGCGTGCCATGTGGTCAGCTCTCCTCGTTCAGTACGTCCAGCAGCGCCGCCGCCGACGCTTCGTCGATCGTCCCGTGCGCGAGTGCCCGCTGGGCGGTGGCGCGGGCCATCGCCCGGTAGGCGGCCGGGATGTCCGGGGACACCGTACTGAGCTGCGCCAGGTGGCGCCGAACGGTGCCGGTGTCGCCCCGGGCGACCGGGCCGGTCAGGGCCGCGTCGCCGGAGCGCAGGCTGTTGTCCAGGGCGGCGCCGAGCAGTGGGCCGAGCAGTCGGCCGGGCTCGGCGACCCCGGCGGTGCGCAGCAGCTCCAGCGCCTGCGCGACCAGGGTGACCAGGTGGTTGGCGCCGTGCGCGAGGGCCGTGTGGTAGAGCGGGCGGACGCCCTCCGGCACCCACTCGGGCTCGCCGCCCATCTCCACCACCAGCGCCTCGGCGACCGGGCGCAGCTCGTCCGGGGCGGTCACCCCGAACGGGCAGCCGGCGAGGCGGGCCAGGTCGACGGAGGTGCCGGTGAAGGTCATCGCGGGGTGCAGCGCCAGCGGCAGCGCCCCGGCCCGGGTGGCGGGCTCCAGGACGGCGACGCCGTGCGCGCCCGAGGTGTGCACGACCAGCTGGCCGGGCCGGATCGAACCGGTCGAGGCGAGGCCGGCCACCAGGTCGGCCAGCGCGTCGTCGGGGACGGTGAGCAGCACCAGGTCGGCGGCGGCGAGCACCTGCGGCGGGGTGACGATCCGCACGCCCGGCAGCAGCGCGTCGGCGCGGCGGCGGGAGGCGGCGGAGACCCCGGAGGCGGCGACCACCCGGTGGCCGGCGAGCTGGAGGGCGGCGCCGAGCGCGGGGCCGACCCGGCCGGTGCCGACCACGCCGACGGCGAGCCGCGCGGGGCGGTTGCCGGGGTCGGCGGGGTCGCCGAAACCGTCGGCGAGCGGGGCGAAGTCGGCCGGGGTGAAGTCGGCACTGTCGGACGTACTCACGGCTCGGCCCTGGTCCTCACTCTCCGTTCCGGTCCTCTTCGGGTACCGGACGCACCGGCCCATTCTACGGGGGCGGCCCCGGGCGGATTCAATCAGTGGCGCCGGCCCGGACCAGGCCCGCCTCGTAGGCCAGGACGACGGCCTGGACCCGGTCGCGCAGGCCGAGCTTGGCCAGGATCCGGCCGACGTGGGTCTTCACGGTGGCCTCGGAGAGCACCAGCCGGGCGGCGATCTCGCCGTTCGACAGGCCCTGGGCGACCAGCAGGAAGACCTCGCGCTCGCGCTCGGTGAGCGGGCCGAGGGTGTCCGGGCCCGCTGCGCTGGCCGGGGTGGGCAGCACCTCGGCGAAGCGGTCGATCATGCGGCGGGTGGTGGTCGGCGCGACCACCGCGTCACCGCCGTGCACCGCGCGGATCGCGGCCACCAGCTCGGTCGGCGGCACGTCCTTGAGCAGGAAGCCGCTGGCCCCGGCCTTGAGCGCGGCGAAGGCGTACTCGTCGAGGTCGAAGGTGGTGAGGATGAGGACGTGCGGGGCGTCCGGCAGCGGGCTGCCGTCCTCGGCGAGGCAGATCCGCCGGGTGGCCTGCACGCCGTCCAGCCGGGGCATCCGGACGTCCATCAGGATCACGTCCACCTGTGTCTGCTTCAGCTTCTCCAGGGCCTGCGCGCCGTCGCCGGCCTCGGCGGCGATCTCGATGTCGCCCTGCGACTGCAGGATCATCCGGAAGCCCGTGCGCAGCAGCTCCTGGTCGTCGACGAGCATCACGCGGATGGTCAAGGTGGCTCCTAGGTTGGTGGCGGCGACGAGGTCGGCGGGGTGGCCGGGTCAGTGTGCCGTCTTGAGGGGCAGGACGGCACGGATCCGGAAGCCGCCGCCGGGGCGTGGCCCGACGTCGAGGCTTCCGCTGACCATGCCGACGCGCTCGCGCATGCCGATCAGGCCGTGGCCCTGGCCGTCGATGCCGCCGGTGGCCAGTTGCTCGTCGGTGGAGCCGCGGCCGTCGTCCTCGACCAGGACGGCCAGCTCGCGCTCGCCGAAGTCGACCGAGACCCGGGCGTGGACGTCGGGGCCGCCGTGCTTGCGGACGTTGGTCAGCGCCTCCTGGACGATCCGGTAGACGGTCAGCTCGACGCCGCGCGGCAGCTCGCGCGGGTTGCCCGAGGTGGCGAAGTCCACCTGGAGGCCGGCCGTGCGGACCTGGTCCAGCAGCTCGGGCAGCTCCTCGACGCCGGGCTGCGGCACGTACTCCTCGGCGGTGTCGGCGGTGCGCAGCACGCCCAGCAGGCGGCGCATCTCGACCAGCGCCTGGCGGCCGGTGGAGGCGATCGTGCCGAGCGCCTCCTTGGCCTGCTGGGGCGAGTTGTCCAGGACGTAGGCGGCGCCGTCGGCCTGGACGATCATGACGGAGACGTTGTGCGCGACCACGTCGTGCAGCTCGCGCGCGATCCGCGCCCGCTCGGCGGCGACCGCCACCTTGGCCTGGGCGTCCCGTTCGCGCTCCAGCCGGGCGGCGCGGTCCTCCAGCTCGACCAGGTAGGCGCGGCGCACCCGGGTGAGCCGGCCCCACGCCCAGCAGAGGATGAACGGGGTCGACATCAGGGCGGAGACCAGCAGGAACTCGGCCGTGCTGCGGTGCTGCCCGTGCCAGACGCCGTCGTCGTCCGTGTAGCCGGACGGGAAGCGCCCGAGGACCAGCGGCCCCGCCAGCAGTCCGCCGGCCAGGCTGAGCCGCGACGTCCAGACCGCTCCGAAGGCGGCGCCGGTGTAGGCGAAGACCAGGTAGCCGATGCTGGAGGCGCCCACCGGCACGCCGAGCGCGACCTGGAGCAGCCCGACCGCGCCGGCGACGCCGACGGTCAGGTTCGGGAACCGGCGGCGGAACACCATCAGCAGCGGGATGACGACCGCGATGGCGTAGTAGACGCCGAGCTTCCAGCCCGTGGCGTTGGTGCTGTCGGGCAGGAGGCCGAGGAAGAGCACCAGCGACGCCCAGGCGGAGTCGACCACCATGGGGTGACGGCGGAGCCAGGCGTTGAGTCGATGCACGTCTCAAGCGTAGGCAGTCGCACAGTGTGCCCAGGTCCGCCGGGAGGGCGATCCGTCCTACTCCCTAGGTCGGAGAAGCCCGGCCTCCGGTTGGGAGGGTGCGTCCGGATCCCGGTAGCGTCCCGGCACATGACGTGGATGCGGTGGCGGGCCGCCATGGAACAGGCCCTGTACGACCCGGACGGCGGCTTCTACCGCAGGCCGGAGGGCCCGGCGGGGCACTTCCGCACCTCCGTGCACGCCTCCCCGCTGTTCGCCCGTGCGGTGGCCCGGCTCCTGCTGGAGGTGGACGCGGCCCTCGGCCGTCCGGAGGAGCTGGCCTTCGTGGACGTCGGGGCGGGCCGCGGCGAGCTGCTGACCGGCGTGCTGGCCGAGCTGCCGGACGCGGTGCTCGCGCGGCTGCGGCCGTACGGCGTGGAGATCGCCGACCGGCCGGACGGCCTGCCGCCCACAGCCCTGTGGACGGACGAGGTGCCGCGCGGGGTCAGCGGGCTGCTGTTCGCCAACGAGTGGCTGGACAACGTGCCGCTGGACTCCGGCGAGGTGGACGAGGACGGGGTGCTGCGCTACGCCGAGGTGGACACCGCGACCGGCACCGAGCGGACGGGCGGGCCGGCGGACGCGGCGGACGCCGCCTGGGCCGACCGCTGGTGGCCGGTCGACCACCCGGGGGACTTCGTGGAGTTCGGCGGGCCCCGGGACGCGGCCTGGGCCCACGCCGTCGCCGGGCTGGAGCGCGGCCTGGCCGTCGCCGTCGACTACGGGCACACCGCCGGGCGGCGCCCGCTGTTCGCCACCCTGACCGGCTTCCGGGCCGGCCGCGAGGTGCCGCCGGTGCCCGACGGCTCCTGCGACGTCACCGCGCACGTGGCGCTGGACGCGGTGGCGGTGCCCGGTCTCCACAGCCTGTGGACGACGCAGCGCGACGCCCTGCGGGCGCTCGGCGTCAGCGGCGCCCGCCCGTCGCTCGCCCTGGCCTCCATCGACCCGGTGGCCTACCTGCGGGCGCTCGGCGGCGCCGGCGAGGGTGCCGAGCTGACCGACCCCGCGGGCCTGGGCTCGTTCGGCTGGCTCGCGCAGGCCGTCCGCATGCCACTGCCCGAGATCCTGAAGGGGCCGGAGAGCTTGGAGATGATGCCGGGATGGCAGACTCTGGGGTCATGAGGGAGACCACGGTCGGCATCGGGGCGGGAGCCGAGAACTTCACGGGCGAGGCGGGCACCACCGACATGGTGCTCAACATCGGCCCGCAGCACCCCGCGACCCACGGCGTACTGCGCCTGAAGCTGGTGCTGGACGGCGAGCGGATCGTGTCCGCCGAGCCGGTGATCGGCTACATGCACCGCGGCGCGGAGAAGCTCTTCGAGGCGCGCGACTACCGGCAGATCATCATGCTGGCCAACCGGCACGACTGGCTCTCCGCCTTCTCCAACGAGCTGGGCGTGGTGCTGGGCGTCGAGCGGATGCTCGGCATGGAGGTGCCCGAGCGCGCGGTCTGGATCCGCACCCTGCTCGCCGAGCTGAACCGGGTGCTCAACCACCTGATGTTCCTCGGCTCCTACCCGCTGGAGCTGGGCGGGATCACCCCGATCTTCCACGCGTTCTCCGGCCGCGAGGACCTCCAGCACGTGCTGGAGGAGGCCTCCGGCGGCCGGATGCACTACATGTTCAACCGGGTCGGCGGCCTCAAGGAGGACCTCCCGGCCGGCTGGCTCGGCCGGGTCCGCGCCGCGGTCGCCGTCGTCCGCTCCCAGCTGCCGGTCTTCGAGGACCTCGTCCTCGGCAACGAGATCTTCCGCGCCCGCACCGCCGGCGTCGGCGTGCTCAGCAGGGCGCACGCCGAGGCGTACGGCGTCAGCGGGCCGATCGCGCGCGCCAGCGGGCTCGACTTCGACCTGCGCCGCGACGAGCCCTACCTCGCGTACGGCTCGGACGAGCTGCGCTCGGTGCTGACCGTGGTCACCCGCGAGGAGGGCGACTGCCTGGCCCGCTTCGAGTGCCTGCTGGAGCAGACCGTCAACGCGCTGGACCTCGCCGACGCCTGCCTCGACAAGCTGGCCACGCTGGCGCCCGGCCCGGTCAACCTGCGGCTGCCCAAGGTGCTCAAGGCCCCCGAGGGCAGCACCTACGCCTGGACGGAGAACCCGCTCGGCGTCAACGGCTACTACCTGGTGTCCCGCGGCGACAAGACGCCGTGGCGGCTCAAGCTCCGCTCGGCGTCCTTCAACAACATCCAGGCGCTGACCGAGCTGCTGCCCGGCACCCTGGTCGCCGACATGGTGGCGATCCTGGGCTCGATGTTCTTCGTCGTCGGGGACATCGACAAGTAGGGCCCGGTCGCCCGGGCCCCGCCTGCGCCGTCTACTTCTGCTTCTTCTTCGGCCTGGCCGGATCGGCCGGGTGCGGGGCCACCTTGCGGTCGCCCCTGGTGGCGATCCGCTGCTCGCAGAGGCCGGTCAGCACCTCGTACGCGGCCCGGCCCATCAGCTCGGTGAGCTCGGGGCGGTAGCTGACGTAGACCGGGTCGGCGCCGGTGTGCGCCTCCGGGCTGCCGGTGCACCACCAGTGCAGTTCGTGGCCGCCCGGACCCCAGCCGCGGCGGTCGTACTCGCCGATGGTGACCTGGAGGTAGCGGGTGTCGTCCGGGCGGTCGATCCAGTCGTAGGTGCGGCGCACCGGGAGCTGCCAGCAGACGTCGGGCTTGGTCTCCAGCGGCTCCCGGCCCTCCTTGAGGGCGAGCGCGTGCAGGGCGCAGCCGGCGCCGCCCGCGAAGCCCGGGCTGTTGACGAAGATGCAGGCGCCGTTGACCCGGCGGGTCTGCCGGTCGCCGTCCTCGTCGAGCATGGTGATGCCGTCGTCGGCCTTGATCCGCCCCTTGGCGTCGGTGCCGTGCGCGAAGTTCTCCCAGATCTCGGGCGTCAGCCGGGCGGCGTGGCCGGCCACGCGCTGCTCGTCGTCCTCGTCCGAGTAGTGCGCGCCGAGCGTGCAGCAGCCGTCCGACTCGCCGCGGCCCTCGCGGATGCCGTGGCACCCCTGGCCGAAGATGCACGACCAGCGGGAGGTCAGCCAGGTGAGGTCGCAGCGGAAGACCTGCTCCTCGTCGTCGGGGTCGGTGAACTCGACCCAGGCGCGCGGGAAGTCGAGCGGGACCTCGGTACGCAGGGTGGGCATCGCGAGGTCGACCGCGGTCGACCCGGTCTTGGACTTCTTCTTGGACGTGTCTGCTGCTGCCACCCGGCAAGGGTAGAGCCTCGGCGGCGGTGGGAATCGCTCGTGACGTGGGCGTTCACGGCGATTTCACCGCGTGACGGCCCGGGCGCCGGGCGCCGGTGGGCGTGAAGGCGGGGTGAAGAGGTCCCCGGCGGCCTGCGGACCCGCCCGGCGGCGGCCCTAGGATGGCGGCCGGTCCGCTACGGGGAGGTACGGGGATGGCCAGCGGCAGCAGCACCGGTGCGGGCGGAGGCGGCAGGTTCGTCATCAAGCCGTGGGAACTGCACGGCGAGGGGCGGGAGTTCGAGAAGATCTCGCAGGACTTCGGGAAGGCCGCCACCGCTCTGGAGCAGTCGCTCGCCGCGCTCGGCAGCCCGTGGGGGCTGGACAAGCCGGGCAGCGGGTTCGCCGCCGTCTACAAGGACGCGCACGGGGGCCTGCTCGGCGGGCTGCGCGGGCTGGCCGGCCGGCTCGGCCAGGTCGGCTCGGGGCTGCACTCCATGGCCGAGCGGACCGCGGACGCCGACACCTCGGCCGCGACGGGCTTCGGCGGTGCGGCGGCGCCGGGCGGGAGGCCGGGCGCAACCCCGGCGGGCGGAAAGACCGTCCCCAAGGACATGTCGGCCTGACACCGGGCCCGTCCGTGCCGTGCCGCCGCCCTCGGCGGACGGCCCGCGACGGCCCGCACACCACGGCCCGCACGGCGCGGGCTCCGCGGCTCCCGGAGCCCGCGGTTCCCGAGGCCCGCGGTGCCCGAAGCCCGCACGTCGACGTCCGCACCGTCCGGTCCGCGCGTCGAATTCCGCACGTCGAAGGGGGAGGCACGTGTCCCGGAAGCTGCCCGAGGAGCTGGCACCGGTCCTGGCCAGGACCGGTCACCAGTGGCCGCAGGCCGACGAGGACGGGCTGCGCAAGGCGGCCGGGCTCTGGCGCGATTTCGGCATCGAGGCCGAGCGTCTCGGCAAGCGCGGCGGGGACTCCGCCAAGCGGGTCGCCGGGGACAACTCCGGCCGCGCGGTCGAGGCCTTCGAGGCGTACTGGCAGGCGTTCAGCGGGAGCGGCAAGGGGCACCTGGACGACGCCCACTCCGCCACCGGCCTGGTCGCCGGCGCCTTCGACCAGGCCGCCCGGGCCGTCGACAGCTGCAAGGGCGACATCGTCGCCACCCTCACCGAGCTGGCCGCCGAGCTGAAGAAGGCCGAGGAGCAGGCGGCGGCGGCCCAGCAGGCCGCCGCCGAGGTCGCCGCCGCCACCGCGACCGCCAAGGACGGCGGCGCCGCTCCGGGCGGCGTCTTCGGCGGGCTCCAGCAGGGCGTCAACGCCCTGGCGGGCAAGGTGCAGAACGCCGCCACCGAGAAGGTCGCCGAGGTGGCGGCGGCGGTCGCCGTCGAGGCCGCGAAGCTGAAGATCGGCGGGCTGCTGGACGAGCTCGGCCGGGCCATGAAGGAGGGGTTGAGCGGCACGCTCAAGGAGCCCGCCGTGGTCGCCCTGCTGCGCCTCGACCCGGCCGTGGGCCCCGGTGGCGTCCGCCCGGCCTCGTACACCACCGGCCCCGGCGGCGCCTTCGACCCGGTGGCGGCTGGCCTGCCGGTGGCGCTCGGCGAGCCCGGTGTCCTCGGCGCGGGCGGCGCCGGGCTGACGGTGCTGACCGGCAGCGACGGCAAGCCCGTGATCGGCGAGGACGGCAAGCCGGTGGTCGGCGTGCCGGGCCTCTCGGTGAAGGTGGACGGCACGGGCAAGCCGGTGCTGGACGAGCACGGCAACCCGGTCATCGTCCGGGCCGACGGCACTCCGGTGGCCGACCCCGGCGGCCTGCTCGTCGTCCAGGGCGCGGACGGCAGGCCGGTGGTCGGGGTGGAGGACCTCACCGTGAAGCTCGACGAGCACGGGCGGCCGGTGCTCGGCAAGGACGGCCGGCCGGTGCTGACCGACAAGGACGGCAAGGAGGTCGTCGTACCGCTCTCCGACCTCGCGGCGGCCGGCCGCGGGAACGGCCACGGGCCGGACGGCAGGCCGGGCGGCCCGCTCGCGGACGGGCCGGGCGCCGTGCTGCCGGGCACCCCTGGCACCCCGGGCGCCCCCGCGGCACCCGGGGCGCCGGGGGCCGGGCCGGACGACGTGGTGGCCATGGCCGGCGTGGACAGCGGCGGGCACGGCAGGGGCGCCGCCGCGGCGGGCTCCGACGGCCCGGGCGGCTCCGGCGGTCCCGGCGCGGACGCGTCCGGCGCCGACGGCGGCCGGGCCCCCGTGCGGACCGGCCCGGTGACCGGTGGCGGCGACCGGACCCCGCCGCCCGCCCAGGCGGACGGCCCGGCACGGCCGACCGCCCCGGCGCACCACGGCGGCGGGAGCGGCGGCGGCCCGTCCGACGGGGACTACACCCTGGCGCCGGCCGCCCCGGCGCCGGCCGCGGCCGCCGGCGGCGGTGCGCCGGTCACCGTGCGGACGGACTCGGTGCTCGCCCCGCCCGCGCCCCCGGCACCCGCCTCGTACCCGCCGTACACGCCGGGGCCGGACGCGCCGTCGGGCGGGGGCTCCGCCCACGGCGGCCCGTACGGCGGCAGCTCCTACACCGGCCCGTTCAACGTGCCGGTCGGGGCCGGGCCGGCCGGCCCGGCCCCGTTCACCGGCGGGGGACCGTTCGCCGGCGGTCCGGCCGCCCCGGGCGGCTACGGCGTCGGCTCCCCGGCGGCCGGGCACGGCCCGGCGCCGTTCGGCGGCGGCGTCGGCGCGGGTGCGCCCGCGGGTGGCGTCCACCCGGGCACGCCGGTCACGCCAGGAGCGGCGGGAGCGGCCGGCCCGGCCGGCCTGGTGGGCGTCCCGGTCGGCGCGGGCACCCCGGTGCCCGGTGCGTCCGGCGCGTCCGGCACCGCGGCGCCCGGACAGCACGCCGTCGCCGAGGGCCGCCCCGGCGCCGGTGGCGGCCCGCGCGCCGCCACCGGCGCCCCGCACCCCGTCACCGCCCCCGGCCCGCTGATCGTCCCGCCGTCCCCGGCCGCCCCGCCGGTCGTCGGCCCCGGCACCGCACGCCCCGAGTTCCACCCGGACGACCACCGGCGCCGCCCCGACGGCTCCCCGGCCGAGGGCGGGACCGGGCTCGCCTGGGCCGCCGTCCCGGTCGCCACCGCCCATGCGATGGCCCTCCAGCTCGCCCTGCGCGCGCGGCGCGGCTCCGGCCCGGAGGAGCACGTGGTCCGGCTGCGGACCATCGCCGACAGCCGCCCGTACGGACTGCCCGGCGGCCTCGCCCCGGTCGACCCCGAGCACCAGCGCGAGATCGAGCGCCGCGCGCCCCGCGACGCCGACGGCCTGCCACTGCGCCACCCCGACCCGGCGGCCGGCGGCTGGGCCGAGGTCGTCAACGACGGCGGCCACCGCGGGCCCGGCCGGGCCAACAACAGCCTGGAGATCGCCCTCTCCGCCGTCGACACCTTCACCGGCCGCCCGACCTGCGCCGCCCCGCGCATCCCCACCGAGGGCGACGCCGGCGAGCGCGGCGGCCGCGACCGCGCCGAACGCGAACTCGGCGCACCCTTCCGCGACCTCGGCGACGGCACGACGGCCGTCGGCCGGCTGGCCGACGAACTGCGTCGGGCCGGCCACGGCTCCCAGGCCGTCCTGCTGACGCTGGACGGTTTCGGCCGCCCGCACGCCTGGAACGCCGTCAACCACAAGGACACCGTGACCTACCTCGACCACCAGGTCGGCCGCCAGGGCCCCGCCCCCCTGCACGACTGCGCCCACGGTCTGTGGGCGATCGCCCTCGACCCCGACGGCCGCCCCCTCGACCTCGCCGCCCGCCGACCCGACCTCACCGCGGCCGCGGCCTCGTGACGTTCCGTCCGCCCGCCCCCCGGCGCCGCCCGCAGCCGGAACCTGGGCGGCCGCGCCGGGAGCGGCGCGTGCGATCCTGGCGGGCCGCCGACGGCGTGCCGGGGGCCGGACCGGTGCCCCGGCACCCGTCGGCCGGTTCGTTCGCGCGTCCGCGCGCCGATGCAAGGAGCTCCACCACGTGACCACCCGTGCGCAGGCGATCGAGGCCGCCCATCGCTGGATCAACGGCGAACTGCCGAGGGCTTCCGCCGACGGTTCCACCGGGAGCCGGCGGGTGCACTCGCACGAGTTCGAGCTGGGCTGGGTGGTCTGGGCGGAACCCTCGCCGGCGCGGATCGACCCGCTGACGGGGGAGCGGCGGGCACCCGAGGAGGTGGGGGCGGCGTGCGCGGTGGTGGACCGGGAGACCGGGCGGTTCACCGTCTGGCCGTCGGTGCCGGTGGACGAGGTGGTCACGCTCTACCGGGACTTCGTCGGCGCGGGCTCCCACGACCCGGCCCGGCCGCCGGCCACCGGCCGCGGCACCCGGGCCGAGCTGACCTACCGGGACGGCCTCGGCGAGGTGCGCTCGCTGGCGCTGCGCTCGGCGCCCGGCCTGCCGCACCCGGCGCTGCGCGGCTGGTGGTGGTTGCGCGAACAGGGCGTGCGGGCGGAGGACGTGCTGTCCGTCCACACCGACCTGCGGCTGAGCGCGCTGCCGGGCGGCTACTGGGCGTACGCGCTGGCGGCCGAACTGCCGGACGTCCGGGTCGGGTTCGACCTGCCGTACGGGCCGCACTTCGACCACCGGGCGGCGGCCGTCCGCGCCCTGCCGGCCGGGGCGTCCGGGGAGGGCGGGCCGGTGCGCAACCGGGTGCCGTTCCCGCGCGCCGTGCCGCCGCTGCCGGCCGAGCCGGACCAGGTGCTGGCGGCCGTGCTGGTGGAGCGGTTCGGCGCCGGTGGTGTCCGGCGCTTCGACCCGGCGGACGTCGCCCGGGCGGACCTGCCGGAGGACTTGGCCCGGATCCTGGTGACGGCCGGGGTGCCGGTGGCGGTCGAGGGCTTCTTCGCGCTGCACCACCCCGGGCCGGACGCGATCGCGGACGGCACCCGGCAGGGCACGGTGCTGCCGTCGCTGGCCGGCTACCTGGCGGAGGAGGGCCGCGGCACCAGGGTGGCCGAGCGGGAGTGGCTCGCGCTGGCCCCGCAGCTGCTGCTCGGCACCGACGGCTGGGCGCTGGTCACGGTGGACACCGCCTGCGGTGCCGTCCGGGCGGTCGACCCCGACTACGCCACCGCCCGGCACTGCAACGACGGTCCGGCGTCCTTCGTCCGCTGCCTGGCGCTGTTCGCCGAGCGGCTGCCCGGGCTGCGCGGGCTCGACCCGTCGGCCGCCGGGGCCGCCGTCGACGCCCTGCAGCGCGGGCTCGCGGCGATCGACCCGACGGTCTTCGACGATCCGGAGAACTGGTGGGCCGTCATCGTCGAACAGCTCTGGGACGGCCTCCTGTGACGGCGCGGGCGCGCACCGGCGTCCGGGTGACCTGTGGTGCGTCGCGGTCGGGGCGTGACGGGGGACGGGCGCACGCTGAGGGGAACCGACAGCATTGTCGGATTGTCAGATCATTTTGACGATTCCTCGCCGACCCCCGACGATCCCCGAGTGCCCGCACCCACCGGGCCTCCGAGACAGAGCTGGAGCCCCGCCGCCGTGACGACCCCGCCCCGCGCCGCCCGCACGGCCGTGCTCGCCGCCCTCGCGGTGCTGGCCGCCGGCTGCGCAGCCTCCCCGGGGCTGCGCGCCCGGCCGGCCGCCGCCCAGCCGGTCTGCGCCGGACCGGTGGTGATCGGCCACCGGGGTGCGCCGCTGGACGCCCCCGAGAACACCATGGCCTCCTTCGAGAAGGCCCTCCAACAGGGCGCCGACTGGCTGGAGACCGACGTCCAGACCACCCGGGACGGCGTCCCGGTGCTGATGCACGACGCCAGCGTGGACCGCACCACCAACGGCAAGGGCGCGATCGCCGACCTGACCGCCGCCCAGATCGCCGGGCTGCGGGTGACCGTCGGCCCCGGCCCGGCCGAGCCGGTGCCGACCCTGGAGGAGCTGCTGAAGCGGCTCAGCGGCACCACCGTCACGCTGCTGATGGAGATCAAGTGGCAGCGGGCCGAGGACGTCGCCCGGATCGCGAGGATCGCGGCCGGCAGCAGTGCCCGGGTCTTCCTGTACTCGTTCTCCGCCGATCACCTGCGTCAGGCCCACGCCGCCGCCCCCGCACTGCCGGTGGTGCTCATCCAGGGCGCCAGCATCTCCGAGGACCCGGGCGACCTGCCGCTGCACGGCATCGCCCTGGACGCCACGCTGGCCACCGCCTCCAGGATCGCCGCCGAGCACGAGGCCGGCCGCGAGGTCTACGTCTGGACGCTGGACGACGACGAGTCCTGGCAGCTGATGACCGAGCGGGAGGCCGACGGCCTGATCACCGACACCCCGGGCCGGGCCCGCCGCTGGGCCGACGCCAACTGCCGCACCGAGCGGCCGGTGGCCCCGCGCGGCGCCCGCGTGCACTGAGCGGAGCCCGCGTGCACCGGGCGCAGCCCCGCGCGGCCCGGGGACGCGGCCCGCGCGGCCGGGCCCGGAAGGTCCGGACCAGCACGAATACCGTCGTGCCAGGCCTGCCCGGAGGCCGGATCGCGTAGCGTGGAGGGTTATGCGACTCGGTGTTCTCGACGTAGGTTCCAACACGGTCCACTTCCTGGTGGTGGACGCCCATCCCGGGGCCGCCCCGCTGCCCGCGTACTCCCACAAGGCCGAGCTGCGGCTGGCCGAACTCCTCGACGAGCAGGGTGCGATAAGCGCACCCGGCGTGGACAGGCTGATCGGCATGGTCGCCTCCTCGCTGCGGGTCGCCGAGGACAAGGGCGTCGTCGACATCCTGCCGTTCGCCACCTCCGCCGTTCGGGAGGCCGCCAACGGCGAGGACGTGATCCGCCGGGTCGCCGAGGAGACCGGCGTCGAGCTCCGGGTGCTCTCCGGACAGGACGAGGCCCGGCTCACCTTCCTGGCCGTCCGCCGCTGGTTCGGCTGGTCCTCCGGCCGGCTGCTCAACCTCGACATCGGCGGCGGCTCGCTGGAGATCGCCTGCGGGCTGGACGAGCAGCCCGACGTCGCCTGTTCGCTGCCGCTCGGCGCCGGCCGGCTCACCGGCCGCTGGCTGCCCGGCGACGTCGCCGACCCGGAGGAGCTGCGCGGGCTCAGACGCCACATCCGCGCCGAGATGGCCGCCGCGGTCGGCGAGATCGCCCGGCTGGGCGCCCCGGACCACGCCGTCGCCACCTCCAAGACCTTCAAGCAGCTCGCCCGGATGACCGGCGCGGCCCCCGCCGACGCCGGCCCGTACGCGGACCGGCGGCTCACCCGCAGCGGCCTCTCCGCCTGGCTGCCCCGGCTCTCCACGATGACCGTCGCCGAACGGGCGCAGATCCCCGGTGTCTCCGAGGGCCGCGCCAAGCAGCTGCTGGCCGGCGCGCTGGTCGCCGACGCCGCGATGGACCTGTTCGGCCTGGAGGAGCTGGACGTCTGCCCGTGGGCGCTGCGCGAGGGCATCATCCTGCGCCGCCTCGACACCATGGACAGCCCCGCCGACCGCCGCCGCCCCGCCCTCACCACCTGAGGGCCGCTCCCCGTTCCGGGCGCGGTCCGCTTACGCTGTCTCCCGTGGCGCAACCAGCGGGCGAGGACGGGACGCAGGAGGGCCGCGCACCCGGGGACGGGCAGCCGCGGCCGGACGCACCGCGCCGCACGCGCCCGGACGGCGGGCCGGAGGCCGGGGAAGGCCCGGACGGCGGCGCCACGGGCCGCTCCCGGAAGCTCGGCAAGGCGGTGAAGGGCGTCCGCGCGGCCAAGGCGGCGACGGCCGCCAAGACCGCCGCGGCGAAGAAGGCCACCGGCGGGGCCGCCCAGAAGGCCGTGAAGAAGGCGGTGCGCAAGGCCGCGCCGCAGGGCGCGGCGGACGGCCCGGCCCGGCAGGCGAAGCCTGGCCCCCCGGGGCGGAGCACCTCGGAGCAGTCCGGCCCCGGGCAGGACGCCCCCGAGCAGCCCGCGCCCGGGCAGGACGCCCCCCGGAAGCCGGTGGCCAAGGCCCCCACCACCCAGGCGCGCCGCGAGACGCGGACCGCCCGGGCCGCCGGGGCGGCCAAGGCCGCCGTGCAGTCGGTGAAGTCCGTCAAGGCCGCCCGGCAGGCCGCCGGCCGGACGGCCCCGCTGCTGCGCACCACCGACCGGCTGGTGCTGCCCCCGCACCCGGCCCTGCACATCCCCGACACCAAGGTCGTCCTCTCCACCGCCTCCGTCTACCCGGCCAACACCGCCGTCGGCTTCGAGCTGGCCGCCAAGCTCGGCTACGACGGAGTCGAGGTGATGGTCTGGAACGACCCGGTCAGCCAGGACGTCGAGGCGCTGCGCCGGCTCTCCGACATCCACCGGATGCCGATCCTGGCCGTCCACGCGCCCTGCCTGCTGATCACCCAGCGGGTCTGGACCACCGACCCGTGGACCAAGCTGGTCCGGGCCCGGTCGGCGGCCGAGAAGCTCGGCGCGAGCGCCGTCGTCGTCCACCCGCCGTTCCGCTGGCAGCGGCAGTACGCGCGCGAGTTCGTCGAGGGCGTCAACCGGATGGCGGGCGAGACCGACGTCCGCTTCGCCGTCGAGAACATGTACCCGTGGCGCTACCGCGACCGCGAGATGCTCGCGTACGCCCCCGGCTGGGACGTCACCGAGGAGGAGTACCGGCACTTCACCATCGACCTCTCGCACGTCGCCACCTCCCGGATCGACGCCTTCGACATGGTCGGGCGGATGGGTGACCGGCTGGCCCACGTCCACCTCGCCGACGGCAGCGGCTCCGGCAAGGACGAGCACCTGATCCCCGGCCGCGGCAAGCAGCCCTGCGCCGAGCTGCTGGAGCACCTGGCCAGGACCGGCTTCGACGGCCACGTGGTGCTGGAGGTCAACACCCGGCGCTCCGCGTCCCCTGCCGAACGCGAGGCCGACCTCGCCGAGGCGCTCGCCTTCACCCGCCTGCACCTGGCCACCCCCGCCCGCGTACGCTGAGACCGAACTGCCGTACCAAGGGGGAGAGATGACGGAAGCGAAGGACTACCGGGAGCTCGCCAAGTCCTTCGGCGGCGTGGCCGCCGAGTACGACCGGGCCCGGCCCTCGTACCCGGACGAGCTGTTCGACGAGCTGGAGCGCCTGGCCGGCCGCAGCCTCAAGGGCGCCCGGGTGCTGGACGTCGGCGCGGGCACCGGCATCGCCACCCGGCTGCTGGCCGGCCGCGGCGCGGACGTCGTCGCCGTGGAGCCCAACGACGGCATGGGCGCCCAGTTCCTGGCCTCCTCGCCCGGCCTGCCGCTGGTCCGGGGGACCGGCGACGAGCTGCCCTTCCACGACCACTCGGCCGATCTCGTCACCTACGCCCAGGCCTTCCACTGGACCCGTGCCGAGCGGTCGGTCCCCGAGGCGATCCGCGTGCTGCGCCCCGGCGGCGCCCTCGCCACCTGGTGGAACGTGAAGGACTCCGGGGTCGGGTGGGTCCGGGCGATGGGCGAGCGGCTGAGCGCGGCGCTGCCCGACGTCTACCACGGCTACGGCAAGGTCAACGAGATCGTGAGCCACCTCGCCCCGTACGGCCTGGAGGTCGGCACCGCCGTGCTGCGCTGGGACCGCCGGGTCACCGTCGACCACGTGATCACCGATCTCACCTCGCGCTCCTACCTGGCCTCCCTCACCCCCGAGCGGCGGGAGCCGCTGCTGGCCGTCGAGCGCGAGGCGCTGCTGGCCGAGTTCCCGGACGGCTGGGTGGTCGAGCCGTACGTCCTCGACCTGACGGTGGCCCGCACCCCGCGCTGACCGCATCGCGGACGTGGCGTCCACCGCCCGGACGGCGGGCGTAGTCTCGGAAGACACAGCGGTCGCCGCACCCTCCCTACCGGCGGCGCCGCCAGCAGCCTCCGAAGGAGTCGAGCACAGTGCCCGAGCTGAAGTCCCGTACGGTCACCCACGGTCGCAACATGGCAGGCGCCCGGGCGCTTCTCCGGGCCGCAGGCGTAGCCCGCGAGGACTTCGGCAAGCCGATCATCGCGGTCGCCAACTCCTTCACCGAGTTCGTCCCGGGCCACACCCACCTCCAGCCGGTCGGCCGGATCGTCTCCGAGGCGATCAAGCAGGCGGGCGGCATCCCCCGCGAGTTCAACACCATCGCGGTGGACGACGGCATCGCGATGGGCCACAGCGGCATGCTCTACTCGCTGCCCTCGCGCGACCTGATCGCCGACTCCGTGGAGTACATGGTCAACGCGCACTGCGCCGACGCCCTGATCTGCATCTCCAACTGCGACAAGATCACCCCGGGCATGCTGATGGCCGCGCTGCGGCTCAACATCCCGACCGTCTTCGTCTCCGGCGGCCCGATGGAGGCCGGCAAGGCGACCCTGGTCGACGGCACCGTGCGCAGGCTCGACCTGGTCGACGCGATCTCCCAGGCGGTGAACGAGAACGTCTCCGACGAGGACATCGCGATCATCGAGGAGAACGCCTGTCCGACCTGCGGGTCCTGCTCGGGCATGTTCACCGCCAACTCGATGAACTGCCTCACCGAGGCGATCGGCCTCTCCCTGCCCGGCAACGGCTCGGTGCTCGCCACCCACACCGCCCGCAAGGAGCTCTACGAGCGGGCCGGCCGGACCGTCGTCGAGATCACCGAGCGCCACTACCACCAGGACGACTACTCCGTCCTGCCGCGCTCGATCGCCACCCGCGCCGCCTTCGAGAACGCCGTGGCCCTCGACATCGCCATGGGCGGCTCGACCAACACCATCCTGCACCTGCTCGCCGCCGCCCAGGAGGCCGAGCTGGACTTCGACATGCGGGCCATCGACGCGATCTCCCGCAAGGTCCCCTGCCTCTCCAAGGTCGCGCCCAACGGCTCGTACTACATGGAGGACGTGCACCGGGCCGGCGGCATCCCCGCCATCCTCGGCGAGCTGTACCGCGGCGGCCAGCTCAACGAGGACGTGCACACCGTCCACGCCGACTCGCTCGCCGAGTGGCTGAAGACCTGGGACGTCCGCGGCGGCTCGCCCTCCGCCGAGGCCGTCGAGCTCTGGCACGCCGCCCCCGGCTGCGTTCGCTCCGCCGAGGCGTTCTCGCAGTCCGAGCGCTGGGAGTCGCTGGACACCGACGCGGCCAAGGGCTGCATCCGCAGCGTCGAGCACGCCTACTCGGTCGAGGGCGGCCTCGCCGTGCTGTACGGCAACCTCGCCGAGGACGGCTGCATCGTGAAGACCGCCGGCGTGGACGAGTCGATCTGGACCTTCAGCGGACCGGCCGTCGTGGTCGAGTCCCAGGAGGACGCCGTCGACGCGATCCTCACCAAGCGGATCAAGGAGGGCGACGTCGTCGTCATCCGCTACGAGGGCCCCAAGGGCGGCCCGGGCATGCAGGAGATGCTCTACCCGACCTCGTTCCTGAAGGGCCGCGGCCTCGGCAAGGCCTGCGCCCTGGTCACCGACGGCCGCTTCTCCGGCGGCACGTCCGGCCTCTCGATCGGGCACGCCTCCCCGGAGGCCGCGTCCGGCGGCACCATCGCCCTGGTCGAGGACGGCGACATCATCGCCATCGACATCCCCGGCCGGAAGATCTCCCTGGAGGTCTCCTTCGAGGAGCTGCACGAGCGTCGGCTGAAGCTGGAGGCCGAGGGCGGCTACAAGCCGAAGAACCGCGACCGCCAGGTCAGCCAGGCCCTGCGCGCCTACGCCGCGATGGCCACCTCCGCCGACAAGGGCGCCGTCCGCGACGTCTCCAAGCTGGGCTGACCCGCCGCGCACCGCACCACGCACCACGAGGAGCCGTTCCGCCTGGCGGGACGGCTCCTCCGCGTCGGCGGCGCGCCGGGTGATAATCGGCCGTGTGACCGAGCACCCCACCCCCGCCCCCAAGCCCGCCGGCGCCCCCGAGCCGGAGCCGATCCGCTGGTTCGGCACCAGCTGGGTCTGGCGCGGCAGCGACTACCGGCTGCGCCGGGTCGTCGTGCCGATCGGCGCCCTGCTGGCCACCGCGGCCGCGGCCCTCGTCCTGCGGCTGGCCGTCGACGGCGTCCGGCTCTCCGACAACGCGGGCTTCGTCAACGGGCTGCTGCTGGCCGCCGTCGCGATCTGCTCCTGCCTCTCCGGCCTGCGCAACTGGAAGCTGTTCGCCGAGGGCAAGGACCAGCTGACCGGCTGGATGGCCGAGGAGAAGTCGCTCGGTGCGGTCTGGATCATCGGCGGGGTCGGCGCCCTGTTCGCCTACTTCCTCCGCAGCCTGGTCGAGGCGCCCGGCGAGGCCGACAAGCGGGCCCGCCACGAGCGGGCCACCGCCGCCCACCGGCGCCGCCGGGCCGGCCGCAGCGGCCGGCCCGACGCCAAGGCGCCGGGCCGGGGCAGGCGCGGGCGCTGAGCCTCAGTTGCGGCTGATCCTGCCGCAGTCCTGGTTGTCCGCGAGGTTCTTGGTGCGGTCGTACGGGTCGGTGGCGGGGCCGGTCGGCTCCGACGTCGACCCGGGCGGGCGCGTCGCGAACTGGTCGAACTGCGGGTGGTAGTAGCCGTCGTTGATGTCGCAGGCCGAGTTGCCGGCGTCCGACTGGGTCTTGGAGAAGACCAGCTTCTTCGGATTGACCCGGTAGCGCGCCGGGTCGTAGAAGCGGAAGGTGTCCACGCGCCGCACGATCGTGCGGGTGGTCCAGGTGTCACCGGCGACGTCGGCGACCGGCACCGTCCAGCCCGCGGGCTTGGGGCCGCCGCCGTCACCGGCCGGCGGCTGCGGGGCCGAGGGCCGGGGCGTGGCCGGCTTGGGGGAGGCCGTCCGTTTGCCCGCCTCCGGGCCCGGCCGCAGCGCGTACACGTACGTGAAGTCGGTGTGCACCAGCACGCCCTTGTCGCCGTCGCCCTCGACGGTGATCAGGCCCTGCATCTTGACGGTGTCGGAGACCGGGATCGCGTCGCGCGGATCGAAGCGGCTGAACCAGGCCGTCGGGTCGCTCTCCGAGGACGGCTTGGTCAGGGCGGCCCTGGCGTTGTCCTGCTCCTCGCGGTCCAGCATCGCCAGCGCGGCGTCGGGCGTCCCGCCGGCGACCACCTTCGGGTCCAGGTTGGCGGCCGCCAGGTAGTCCTTCACCAGCTTGACCTGGGCGGCCACCTGGTCGGCGTCGAACACCCCGATCGGGCCGGGGGTCTGGGCCGGGGCGAAGGCGTCCACGGAGGTCGGCCAGCCCTCGGCGGGGGAGCCGGCCCACGGGTGGTCGACGGTCGGCTGTTTCGGGTCGAGCGTCGGCGGGGCGGTGGTCGGCCGGGCGGTCTCCGGGGCCACCGTCGGCACCGCCGACGCGGAGGCCGGGTGGTCGGAGGCGTAGCCGAAGTGCGTCGAGTACCAGAACTTCAGGCTGTCCAGGTTCAGCGCCGCCAGCAGCACCGTGATGGTGAGCAGCACGTACAACGGCGTGCGCCACTCCATCCGGCGGCGCGGGACCGGGTTGCCCCAGGGGTCGGCGGCCGGCTTCGGCTTGCGGCCGAACCGCTTCGTCCGTCCCGGGCCGTCGTTCACCGAGCGGCGGCCGCCCGGGTCGACTGGCGGGGTGTGCTTCCACTGTGCGGCGAGCATCCGGGTGCGGGCCGCCTGCTCCTTCACGGTGGCGCCCTTGACGAACTCGTCGTCCAGCACGAGTTCGTCGAACGGGTCCTTCCCGCCCGCTCCGGACGGGTCCGCCCCGTCCGGGTTCCGGCCCTCGGACGGGCGCGGTTCTGGATCTTCGGCTATCGGCATCGAGCCAGTATGCCGACGGGGTGTGACGAGTCCCTGATCGGGGGCACACCCCGTGGTGAACTCGTGTTCGGTGTGCGATGATCACCCCTTTTTGTCCTGGTCCGGACGGTCCGTCAGCCCTTGCCGCGGGCCTGCTTCACCGAGCCGACCACGCCCGCCACCGCCAGCAGTACGCCGGCCGGAAGCAGCGAGAGGAAGAACGCGCCGAACAGGCCCGCGTCGCCGAGGACCATCTGCGCCAGCATGTTCAGCACCAGCAGGCCCCCGGCCGCCGGCAACGCCGACTGCCACGGGTGCTCGGCCGCCCACTTGCGCAGCCGGCGGTCGCCGGTGTCGCGCCGCAGCTGGCCGCCGACCGTGCCGACCAGGAAGAAGAAGAACAGGGCCCAGCCGGCCGGACCGGCCAGCATGCTCAGCGACCAGTGCCCGGTGATCGCATCGATCCCCAGGGCCGTCGCCCCCACCAGTGCACCGACACCCGCGGCCGTCCGCCACGGTCCCATCGTCGCGGCGGCGACGGCGGCTTGCCGGTTCTCACGTCGGGACATCTCTCCGTGTGCCATACGTCCACGGTGCGCCCGGGAACAGCGGCGGGCCATAGGGGAGAACCCCGAGTTTCACCCTAGGGCCCGCCTTCCCCTCCCTCCGGGCGGTCGGGCGGACGGGCGGGAGTCCGGAGGCGGCCCCTTCGACCTCCCCCGGGGCCCGGGCTTCCGCTCCGTGGACGGTCCGGCTCCGGGCGGGCGCGCGGTGCGAGGATGGCGGCAGGAACGGATGCAAGGAGCGGGCATGGGCAGCGCAGCGGCGCACGGGCAGAAGATCGCCTTCCTCGGCACGGGCAAGATCGGGGAGGCCCTGCTCTCCGGACTGCTGCGGGCCGGGAAGGACCCGGCCGACGTCGTGGTGACCGCCCGCCGTCCGGAGCGGGCCGCCGAGCTGGCCGCGAAGTACGGCGTCGGCGTGGTCGGCAACAGCGAGGCCGCCAAGCTCGCGGACACCCTGATCCTCGCGGTGAAGCCGCAGGACATGGGCACCCTGCTGGACGAGCTGGCGCCGCACGTCAGCCCGGACCGGCTGGTGATCTCGGCGGCGGCCGGCATCCCCACCGCCTGGTTCGAGGCCCGGCTCGCGGCCGGCACCCCGGTGGTCCGGGTGATGCCCAACACGCCCGTCCTGGTGGACGAGGGGATGAGCGTGATCTCCGGCGGCTCGCACGCCACCGAGGCGCACCTGGAGCGGGCCGAGGAGATCTTCCGTTCGGTCGGCAAGGCGCTGCGGCTGCCGGAGTCGCAGCAGGACGCGGCCACCGCGCTCTCCGGCTCCGGCCCGGCCTACTTCTACTTCCTGGTCGAGGCGATGACGGACGCGGGCATCCTGCTCGGCCTGCCCCGGCACGTGGCGCACGACCTGATCGTGCAGTCCGCGATCGGCGCCTCGGTGATGCTGCGGGACTCCGGCGAGCACCCGGTGAAGCTGCGCGAGGCGGTCACCTCGCCCGCCGGCACCACCATCGCGGCCATCCGCGAGCTGGAGAACCACGGGGTCCGGGCCGCGCTGCTCGGCGCCCTGGAGGCGGCCCGGGACCGCTCCCGGGAGCTGGCCTCCGGCGGGAAGTGAGCACCCCGTAGGCTCGAACACATGGCCTACGACCTGGTGATCTTCGACAACGACGGTGTCCTGGTGGACAGCGAGCCGCTCTCCAACCGGCTGCTCGCCGGGTACCTGACCGAGCTCGGGTACCCGACCACGACCGAGGACTCGTACCGGGACTTCATGGGCACCGCCGCGCACCGGGTCCACGACGTGATCGCCGAGCGGTACGACGGCGCGAAGCTGCCCGACGGCTTCGACGAGCTGTACCACGGCCGGGTGTTCGCCGCGTTCGGCGCCGAGCTGACGGCCGTCCGGGGCGCGGAGGCGCTGCTGAAGGAGCTTCAGCAGCGC
Organism: Kitasatospora sp. NPDC056181; assembly: GCF_042266225.1. Taxonomy (NCBI): domain Bacteria; kingdom Bacillati; phylum Actinomycetota; class Actinomycetes; order Kitasatosporales; family Streptomycetaceae; genus Kitasatospora; species Kitasatospora sp. NPDC056181. The sequence goes on along the minus strand of NZ_JBHJUK010000028.1, from coordinate 41,750 downwards.
GCCGTCCCCTACTGCCTGGCCTCTTCGGCGCACCACGACTGGATCCGCACCGCCCTGGACGTCACCGGCCTGCGCGAGTACCACGCGGAGGATCGGATCTTCAGCGCCCAGGACGTCGGCGTCGGCAAGCCCGCGCCCGACCTCTTCCTGCACGCCGCCCGCACCCTCGGCGTCGACCCGGCCCGCTGCCTGGTGCTGGAGGACAGCCCCAACGGCGTCTTGGCCGCCCGTGCGGCCGGGATGGACGTGTACGGCTACACCGCCCTCACCGACCCGGCGAAGCTGACCGCCGCCGGCGCCACCGGGCTGATCGCCGACCTGGCGGAGGTGCCCGCCCTGCTGGGCTGACGCCGGTCCGGTCACGCGCACCCCCTCCCCAAAAGCCGCGCCACCCCCTACGCTCTCGCCAACATCGTTGTACCGGCCAGTAGCGAGGTCCTTGTGAGTACCGCGATACCCCCTCGGCTGCGGCAGGCCAGAGCCGCGCTGGCCGCGGGCTTCCTGCTCCAGGGCATCACGTTCGCCCTGCTGGTCACCTGCATCCCCGAGCTGCAGGACCGGTACGGGCTCAGCGACGCGCTGCTGCCGGTCTTCCTGGCCGCCGTGCCGGTCCTGGCCGGGGTGGGGTCGATCGTCTCCGAGCAACTGGTCAAGCGCACCGGCGCGCGGGCCGTGCTGCGGGTGGTCCAGCCCGCCGTCTGCGTCAGCCTGGCCGCCGCCGGGCTGGGCGGAACGCTCTGGCAACTCGCCCTCGCGCTGGGTGCGTTCGGGCTGCTGGTCGGCGCGCTGGACGCCAGTATGAACATGCTCGGGGTGGGCCTCCAGCACCGCTACGGCCGCTCGGTCATGCTCGGCTTCCATGCCGCGTTCAGCCTCGGCGGCATCGTCGGCGCGGCCGTCGCCGGCCTGGGCTCGCACTACGACCTCGGCCTGCCCGTCCTGTTCGGGACGGCCGCCGCCGTGATCGCCCCGCTCGCGGTGCTGGCGGGCAGCCGGGTGGCCGGGCCCGCCGAACTCGGCGACGCCGTCCGGGAGGCCGCCGAGGCCGCCGCCCGGTCCGTCCCGTGGCGGCCGCTGCTGCCGCTCTGCCTGGCGATGGCCTTCGCCTACATCGCCGACTCCTCGGTCTCCAACTACAGCGTCAAGTACCTCACCGACGGTCTGGGCAGCCCCGAGGACGTCGCCAAGCTCTCCTACCTCGGCTACATGGTGGCGATGCTGCTCGGCCGCGCGGTCGGCGACCGCGCGGTGCAGCGCTGGGGCGCCGTCCCGGTGGTCCGCGGCGGCGCCGCGCTGGCCGCGCTGGGCTTCGCCGTGGCCGCCGCCGCGCCCGGCGCCCGGGTCGGGATCGCCGGGTTCACCGTGCTCGGCTTCGGGATCTGCGCGATCATCCCGCAGGTCTTCGCGGCCGGCGGGCGGCTCTTCCCGGCCGACTCGGACGCCGCCGTGGCCCGGCTCAACCTCTTCAACTACGTCGGTTTCCTGATCGGTTCGCCGCTGGTCGGGGCGATCGCCGACGCCGGTTCGTACCGCTGGGCGCTGCTCGCCCCGATGCTGCTGGTGCTGGCCGTGCTGCCGCTCGCCGGCCGGTTCTCCCCTCCGCCCGCGCCCGCCCCGGCGGAGGGGAAGGGCTCAGCGGAGGGGAAGGGCTCAGCGGAGCTCGTCCAGTGACTCCTTCATCAGCGCCCTGGCCCGGGTGAACCAGTCCGCCAGGACGGCGACCTCGTCCGGCGTGTAGTCGGCGAAGAGCGTGCCGATCCGCTCGTAGAACGGGCCGTAGACCTGGAGGATGCGCTCCTGCGCGCCCTCCTCCATCACCACCCGGACCCGGCGGCGGTCGGCCGGGTCGGCCTCCCGGCGGACGTAGCCGGCCTTCTCCAGCCGGGTGAGCACCCCTGTCACGGCGCCGGTGGTGAGCTGCGCGCGGCCCGGCCGGCGGCTGAGACTCGCCCGGCCCGAGGGGAGTCCGCGCGCCGCCACCCACTACGGTGGAAGCCATGCCCGAAGCCGAGCGTGACACCCCCTGCGGCCTGCACCTCTTCTGGGACGAGGCGGTCACCGCCTACGACTTCGGTCCCGGCCACCCGATGGACCCGGCCCGGCTGGAGCTCACCATGCGCCTGGTGGAGTCCCTCGGGCTGAACACCGGGCCGGGGGTGACCGTCCGCTCGGCCCCGCCGGCCGGCGACTCCACGCTCCGCCTGGTGCACACCCGCGAGTACGTCGAGGCGGTCAGACACGCCGCCGCCCACCCCGACGAGCAGGACCGGCGGCACGGCCTCGGCACCGACGACAACTGGGCCTTCCCCGCCGTGCACTCCGCCTCCGCGCTGATCGCCGGCCAGTCGGTGGCCGCCGCCGAGGCCGTCTGGCACGGCGAGACCCCGCACGCCGTCAACTTCGCCGGCGGCCTGCACCACGCCATGCCGGGCAGGGCGTCCGGCTTCTGCATCTACAACGACCCCGCGCTCGCCATCGCCCGGCTGCTCGAACTCGGCGCCGAGCGGGTCGCGTACGTCGACGTGGACGTCCACCACGGCGACGGCGTCCAGCAGGCGTTCTGGGACGACCCCCGGGTGCTCACCGTCTCACTGCACGAGCACCCCGCCACGCTCTTCCCGCAGACCGGCTGGGCCACCGAGACCGGCGGGCCGGACGCCCCCGGCTCCGCCGCCAACCTGCCGCTGCCCGCCGGCACCGGCGACTCCGGCTGGCTGCGCGCCTTCCACGCCCTGGTGCCCGAGCTGCTGGCCGCCTTCCGCCCGCAGGTCCTGGTCACCCAGCACGGTGCGGACACCCACCTGGAGGACCCGCTCGCCCACCTCGCGGTGACCGTCGACGCCCAGCGGCTGATCGCCGAGGAGCTGCACGACCTCGCGCACCGGTACGCCGACGGCCGCTGGGTCGCCCTCGGCGGGGGCGGCTACGCCGTGGTGGACGTCGTCCCCCGGGCCTGGACCCACCTCGTCGCCACCGCCGCGGGCCGGCCCGTCGACCCCGCCACCGAGACCCCGCAGGAGTGGCGCGCGGAGGTCTACCGACGTACCCGCCGCCCGGCCCCGCTGCGGATGACCGACGGAGCCCGGCCGGCCTGGCGGGACTTCGACGCGGGATACGATCCGGCCGACCGGCTCGACCAGGCGATCCTGGCCGCCCGCCGCGCCGTCCTGCCGCACCACGGCCTGCTGCCCTGACCGGAGGCCCCGGCCGCCGCGTGCGCACGGCCGGTACGGCAGACCGCCGATCGACTACGTACTGCAACTGGACTATCTCTCACCGTACGAGGACTGCCCTTCCCCCTCTTCCCACTGGTACCACCCATAACTACTCTGGGGATACACGTGTGCCGGTGGAGTCACCGGAGGGGAAGCCGGTGCCTTGCACACGGGTAAGGGTCGGGTGATGGTCATGAGTTCCGGCGAACGCCCCCTGCAGGAAGTCGTCTTCCTGACCGTGGCCGAAGTGGCCGCGGTCATGCGGGTGTCCAAGATGACGGTGTACCGGTTGGTGCACAGCGGAGAGCTGCCGGCCATCCGGGTCGGGCGGTCCTTCCGGGTGCCCCAGCAGGCGGTGCACGAGTACCTCAAGGAGTCCTACGTGCGGCTCGAGAGCGCGTAGGACAGGCGGCGGGTCGGGGCTCACAGCCGGTGGGCCCCGCACCCGTTTGCCGCAGATTTCCCCCGAGTTTCCCGGTCACGGGGAGCACGATTACGGCCCTGGCCGTACGGACGGTAGGCTAGGCCCTCCGTCAGTCGTATGGACTCCGTCTCTCACGGACGGGAGTCTCAGTGAGCGAGGGTTGTTCCGTGGGCTCTGTCATCAAGAAGCGTCGCAAGCGTATGGCCAAGAAGAAGCACCGCAAGCTTCTCAAGCGCACCCGCGTGCAGCGTCGCAACAAGAAGTAAGCGCCCTCGGCCGCGCCCAGCGCGCCAGGCGCCTCCACCGCCCGTCCAGGCCTCACGGCCCGGGCGGGCGGTGTCGTTTCACGGCAGGCTACGGCGGCGCGGTACGGTGCACGCAGGCCGCCGAGGCCGAGGAACGAGGTGCAGCACCGTGGGCAAGGTCGTGCTCGTCACCGGCGTGGCCCGCCAGCTCGGGGCCCGATTCGCCGCCGAGCTCCGCAGCCGGCCGGACGTCGACCTGGTGGTCGGCGTGGACGTGCTGCCGCCCCGGGAGGCCGTCGAGGAGCAGGACGGGACCGCCGCGCCGTACCGGTTCCACCAGCTCGACCTGCGCCGCCCGGCGGTGGCCCGGGTGATCGCCGAGCACGGCGTCGACACCGTCGTCCACCTGGCCGTGAGCGCGACCGGCCTGGGCTCCACCAACCGCTCGTCGGTCAAGGAGTCCAACGTCATCGGCACCATGCAGCTGCTCGGCGCCTGCCAGAAGGCGCCCGGGGTGCGGCGGCTGGTGGTGAAGTCGACCACCGGCGTGTACGGCTCGGCGCCGCGCGACCCGGCGGTGTTCACCGAGCGGACCCAGCCCAAGAACCTCCCCGGCGGCGGCTTCGCCAAGGACGCGGTGGAGGTCGAGGGCTACGTCCGCGGCTTCGCCCGGCGCCGTCCGGACGTCGCGGTGACGGTGCTGCGGTTCGCCAACATCGTCGGCCCCGGCGCCGACACCCCCCTCAGCGAGTACTTCGCGCTGCCGGTGCTGCCCACCGTCCTCGGGTACGACCCGCGGTTGCAGTTCGCCCACGAGGCCGACGTGCTCGCGGTGCTCTCCCGGGCGGCCGACGAGCCGGAACCGGGCACCGTCAACACCGGCACCTTCAACGTGGCGGGGGAGGGCGTCCTGCTGCTCTCCCAGTGCGCCCGCCGGCTCGGCCGGCCGATGCTGCCGCTGCTGCTGCCCGCGATCAGCTGGATGGCCGGGCTGGCCCGCCAGACCAGGATGGTCGACTTCTCGCCCGAGCAGCTGCGGCTGCTGACCCACGGCCGCGTGGTGGACACCACCCGGCTGCGCGAGACCTTCGGGTACCGCCCCCGGTACACCACCCCGGAGGCGTTCGCCGACTTCGCCGCCGCGCAGTCCGCCGGCCTGCTGCCGCCCGAGCGTCTCGCCGCCGTCGCCGACGGACTGGCCGCGCTGCTCGGGCGCGAGCACGGCCCGGCCGCCCGCCCGAACCGACCCAGGAGCTGAACCCGCGATGAGTGCCGCAGCCGAGAACGCGCCGGGCGAGGCCAAGGTCATCCCGATCGAGTCCGCGCCCAGCTGGAGCGAGCCCGACCGGCCCGCCGGCCTGGCCGACCAGATCGCCGACGCCGTCGGCGGGGCGCTGGCCGGGCGGCTCGGCCCGGCCGCCACCCGGCTGTTCGGCAAGGGCTGGGAGGCCCGGGCCACCGAAGGCCTCGCCTTCCTGCGCCGCCGGATCACCGGGGACTACGAGGTGGACGAGTTCGGCTTCGACCGCGAGCTCACCGAGGAGGTGCTGCTCTCGCTGCTGCGCCCGCTCGCCGAGAAGTACTTCCGGATCGAGGTGCGCGGGATCGAGAACATCCCGGCCGAGGGCGGCGCGCTGATCGTCGCCAACCACTCCGGGACGATCCCGCTGGACGCCCTGATGACCCAGGTGGCCATCCACGACCACCACCCGGGCAAACGGTTCCTGCGGATGCTCGCGGCCGACCTGGTGTTCGTCCTGCCCGGGATCAACGAGCTGGCCCGCAAGGCCGGCCACACGCTGGCCTGCAACGAGGACGCCCAGGCGCTGCTGGAGCGCGGCGAGCTGGTCGGGGTCTGGCCGGAGGGCTTCAAGGGCATCGGGAAGCCCTTCTCCGACCGGTACAAGCTGCAGCGGTTCGGGCGCGGCGGGTTCGTCGCCTCGGCGCTGCGGGCGCAGGTGCCGATCATTCCCTGCTCGATCGTCGGGGCGGAGGAGACCTACCCGATGATCGGCAACTTCCGGACGCTGGCGCGGCTGCTGGGCCTGCCGTACGTGCCGATCACGCCGACCTTCCCGTGGCTCGGGCCGCTGGGCGCGGTGCCGCTGCCGACCAAGTGGACCATCCAGTTCGGCGAGCCGATCGCCACCGACCGGCACCCGGCGGAGGCGGCGGACGATCCGATGCTGGTCTTCGACCTGGCCGACGAGGTGCGGGAGACCGTCCAGCACACCCTCTACGAGCTGCTGGTGCAGCGGCGCTCGGTGTTCTTCTGAGCCGGTCGCGCTGAGCGGTGGGCCCGGGCCGGTGCGCCCGGTCCGGGCCCGCGCCGCTCGTTCGCCGGTCGTTCCGGCCCGGGCTCCGCTTCTTCCGGGCCGCGCTCCGGGGCGGGCGCGCGTGAGGGGCCCGGCGCTGCCACCGGGCCCCTCACCCCTGCTCGACCGCGTCAGCCGCCGAGGATCCGCAGTCCGGGCAGCAGCCCGGGGATCAGCGGCGGCACGTCGACACCCTGCTGCGGTGCGCCGCCGGTGGTGGCACTGGGCGAGCCGGACGGCTGCGGGGCCGCCTGGTCGGGCGCCGGGTCGGGGCTCGGCGAGGGCTTGGTGCCGGTGAGCCCGCTGGTGAGGTCGTCGACCAGCCCGCCGACCGCGCCCGGCGCGTTGCTCGGTGCGCTGCTCGGGGCGCCTGCGCCGCCGCCACCGCCGTTGCCGGGCGAGCTCGCCCCGGCGGAGGGGGCCCGCCCGGTGGTGCCGGCCTTGCCGCTGCCGTTGGCTCCCCCCGCGCCGCCGCTCTGGGCCGGCCCGGAGCCCGGTGCGGTGTTGCCGCCGCCGGCCGGGGTGTCGGCCGGGGAGCCGCCGTCCGGCGCGGAGCCCGTGGCGCCGCCCGTCCCGCTGCCGGCCTTGCCGCCGCCCTTGGCGGGCGGCTGGGCCAGACGCAGGGGCGCGACGTCCTCGCTTATGTCGTCGAAGAGCTGGTCGACCAGGTGCGCCTGCGGGATCAGCTGGACCGGCAGCCTGCTCTGCAGCTCGCTCCAGCGGTCGTCCTCGTCCTGGGCGAAGCCGGCCAGGGTGCGCATCGGGTCGAGCGAGCCGTTGCTGCGGTAGACGGAACGCAGCAGGTCGCGGCCCTTGATGGCGTCGGCGTGCATGTCGTCGAGCGCCTTGCGGACCTGCTCCACGGTGCCCGGGCTGAGCGCGCCGCCGTCGTCCGTCCGTCCGACCAGGCTCTTGACCTCGCCGAGCCGGGTGGCCGCGTTGTCGAGCAGCAGCCCGCCGCGCTCGCTGTCGGAGTTCGCGAAGTCCAGCCGGAGCCCTTCGAGGCCGCGTTTCATGCCGTACAGCGTGTCCCCGGGCAGGGCGTTGGAGCTGGCGGCGGCCGCACCGGCGAAGCTGCCGACGGCGAGCCCGGCGACCAGACCGCCGATCGCGAACCGCCGGCTCCACCGGCCGCGCGGTGCCAGCCGGGCCGCCCGGTGCCTGCGCTGGCGGGGCACCGTCGCGCCCTGACCGCCGGCGAAGGCCTGCTCGAACGCGGCCATCAGCTGGGCGCGTTGAACGGCCCGGACCTGCGGGTCCAGCTCCGGTCCCGGCAGTGCGCCGAGTGCGCCGGCCACCCCGACCAGCTCGGCCATGGCGGCCGAACCGGCTCCGGTGGAAGCGGTGTTGGCCGATCCGGCAGCGGCGGCGCCGTGTTGCTCTGCCTGGTGGGCCTCCAGCGCCTCGGCGAAGGCCTTCGCCCGCCGGTGCTCCAGCACGTTTGCCGTCACGGGCCACACCTCCCTTCGTCGTTGTCGACACCCCGGCCTGCCGGACGGTTGCCTCGGCGGGCCAAAGCCACTCCATCGGGTGAGAGGTCGCAATTCGACTTGACCGTACGCCTGGTGGAGGCTTGCACGCTGGCCAACGAGCGGTGCGGGCGGTCGGTTACGCACGGCTGATCATCGGACCGACCGTTCACCCGGACGTGTCGGGCCGGCACCGACGGTGACGGCCCTCCGGTTATCTCCCCGGGGCGGTCCCCGGCACCGTCCCCGGTGCCGTCCTTCCCACTGCCCCCGGCGCTGCTTCTGGTACGGCTGCTGCTGGCACGGCCCCCCGTTCCGGCTCCGCTCACCGCGCGTCGGGCGGCAGCAGGCGGGCCAACGTCCGCACCGCGCGGTACTGGAGGGTCTTGATGGCGCCCTCGTTCTTGCCCATGATCCGGGCCGTCTCGGCCACCGAGAGCCCCTGCAGGAAGCGGAGCGTGACGCACTCCTGCTGCTGCGGGTTGAGCCGGTGGACGGCGTCCAGCAGGGCGGCGTTGGAGAGCGACTCCAGCACCGACTCCTCCGGGCTGCGCTCGCACTCGTTGGAGTCGAGCATCTCGCCGGTGGTGACCTCCAGCCGGAACCGGCTGGACTTGAAGTGGTCGGCCACCAGGTTGCGGGCGATGGTCACCAGCCAGGCGCCGAAGTCCCGGCCCTGCCAGGTGAAGGTGCCGATGCGGCGCAGCGCCCGCAGGAAGGTCTCGCTGGTGAGGTCCTCGGCGGTGGCCCGGCTGCCGACCCGGTAGTAGATGTAGCGGTAGACGGTGTCCGCGTAGTGGTCGTAGAGGCGGCCGAAGGCCTCGCTCTCACCGGCCTGGGCCTTCTCGACCAGCTCCATGATGGGGTTGTGCTCGGTCTCGTAGCCGGGGCTCGGGGCCGTTCTGGCCCGGCTGCGGCCGCTGGTGCCGGCGGCCCCGGCACGGCCGCGGGAGCCGGTCCCGGTGGAGGAGCCGGCGGCGGTGGTGCGCAGCGCCAGGCCGGCGGGTTGGGGCGGGCCGTAGCCGAACGCGGCGCCGGCGGGAACCAGTTGGGGCGGGACGGCGAGCTGGCTGCGGAGCAGGCTGCGCAACAGCTCCAGGCCGGTGGAGATCTGCCGGGGGGAGCCCGGGCGGCTGCGGAGGCTGGTGCGGGAGCGCAGGGGCGCGGGCGACGGGCGGGAGGGTGCAGGCGCGTCGTTCCGGACGGGTGGGTACACGGGACTCCCAGAGGCAGAACTGTGGACGGATCACCTCCGCCTGCGCGGAGAGCACGCCCGCGCCGCCCGGTCGGGAGGGGCGCGTGGGTGACGTGCATCCAGGAGAGAATAACGCTTTGTGCAATGACAGCTACACCGTGTGGTCGAAGTGGTCGTTTGGGATCCGCAGGGCATGCATATTCGGCTGACACTGACCGAAGATGTCATCGGTCATCCGGCTCAACGTGATCGAACAGGCGCGCAGGGTGACCAATTCGGCGGTCTGGCGGGCGGTTTCCCAGTCCTTGGCCTCGGTAACCCCTGACTTTCCCGGTCTGACGAACGATCGGAACCGGTCGCGGGCTGACAGGATCGATCAACGGGTCCGGACGGCCCTCTGCCACGCCGGGGTTCGCCCGTACGAGGGGCCTGGTCAGCGTGCGGATTGACCGGTGGTCACCCGTCCAGGGGTGGCCCGTCCCGGTGACGTCCGGCCGTCGTCCCGGTGCTCTCCGACGCTCTCCGGCGCTCTCTCCGGCAATGTCCGGCGGGGCGCAGTGGGGTGCGGGGGTGGTGGCGGGGCTCGCCGGGATCCAGGGGAGGGGCTCAGGCGTGCCGGCGCCGGTGCAGGGCGACCCCGGCCGCCGCCGCGCCCGCGGCGACGCCCAGCGCGGCCGCCGCGGGGAGGCCCACCCGGGCCGCCTTGCGCCCGGTCCGGAAGTCCCGCACCCGCCAGCCCTGGGCCCGCGCGTGGCGGCGCAGCGCGCCGTCCGGGTTCACCACGTACGGGTGGCCGACCAGGGAGAGCATCGGGATGTCGTTGGCCGAGTCGCTGTACGCGGCGCAGCGGTCCAGGTCGAGCCGCTCGCGACGGGCCAGCGCCCGGACGGCGGCCGCCTTCGCGGGCCCGTGCAGCAGCTCGCCGACCAGCCGGCCGGTGTAGAGGCCGCCCCTGGCCTCGGCGACGGTGCCGAGCGCGCCGGTCATGCCGAGCCGGCGCGCGATGACCCTGGCCACCTCCAGCGGGGCGGCGGTGACCAGCCAGACCCGCTGCCCGGCGTCCAGGTGCATCTGGACCAGGGCGCGCGTGCCGGGCCAGATCTTCTCGGCGACGACCTCCTCGAAGACCTCCTCGCAGATGGCTTCGAGGTCGGCGGTCCGCTTTCCGGCGACCAGGCCGAGCGCGGTGTGCTGGGCGTCGGCCATGTGGTCCGGGTCCTCGGCGCCGTGCAGCCGGAACCAGGCCTGCTGCCAGGCGAACCGGGCGATGTCGCGGCGGGTCAGGAAGCCGCGGCGGTAGAGCCCGACGCCGAGGTAGAAGATCGCGGCGCCGCGCAGGATGGTGTTGTCGCAGTCGAAGAAGGCGGCGGCGCGCGGGTCGTCCCGCTCGGGGGTGTGGTTCCCGGCGGGCGCCTTGGGGGTCTTCGCCGGCCGGTCGGCGGCCGGGGTCTGCTCCTGGGGTGCGGCCGGCTGTTCCTGAGGTGCGGCCGTGGTGGCGGCGGTGGCCGGCTCGGCCCGCAGGGCGGCCTCCGCGGCCTCGGCCGCGGCCTCGCCGGCGAGGGCGGTCCGCGCGGTGGTGGAACGCCTTGCCTGGGTGAGCCTTCGGAGCACGGCCATGGACCGAGCATATCCAGCCAGGTCGGCAGGGGCCGTGACGGCGGCGTGCCCGGGTGGTGAACACCGGAGGTGTCCCCTTCTTCCCGGATCCTCCCGGATGCGGGCGGGCGGGTCGCGGCCGGGCGCACAATGGCCGGGTGAGCCCACTGCTGCGACGCGACAAGAGCCCGAGCCCGAAGCCGTCCGACCGGACCGTCACCCTGGTCGGCAAGCCGGGCTGCCACCTGTGCGACGACGCCCGGGAGGTGATCGTCCGGGTGACCGGCGAGCTGGGCGCGGCCTTCGAGGAGAGGGACATCACACAGGACGAGGAGCTGTACCGGAAGTACTGGGAGCAGATCCCGGTCACCCTGATCGACGGCCGCCAGCACGACTTCTGGCGCGTCGACGAGCGCCGGCTGCGTGCGGCCCTGGGCGGCTGACGGCGCTCCGCCGGGCCGGGGCCCCCGTCGGTCGGCGGGGGCGGTTCGCCGAATCGTTGTGAAGAAAACCGGGCTGGGCCCGGGGAGCCCCCCGCGGGTCGGCTTACGATCGAACTCGTTTGCGCCCATGGGGGGCTGAGCACGCGAGGAGTGCCGCCATGCTTCCCGGTCCGACCCATGGGACCCCTGTCGCCCCCGCCGGGGTCGGGGGGTTCGCGGTGGTGGACGTGGAGGCGACCGGCCGCAGTCCGTGGCGGCACCGGGTGGTCGAGGTCGCCGTCGTGCTGCTGGACGCGGCGCTGCGGCCCGAGGCCGAGTTCTGCACCCTGCTGGACCCGCTGGGCCCGGTGGGTCCCACCCACGTGCACCGGATAGCCCAGGCCGACGTCGAGGGCGCCCCCCGGTTCCGCGAGATCGCGCCGCGGCTGCTGGAGCTGCTGGCCGGCCGGGTGCTGGTCGGCCATCACGTGACCTGCGACCACGCGTTCCTGGACCGTGAGTTCGCCCGGATCGGCGTGCCGCTGCCGCCGGTCCCGCTGCTCTGCACGATGCGGCTGGCCCGCACGCACCTGCCGCAGGCCCGCGGCTTCGGCCTGGTGGCCTGCGCGGAGGCGGCGGGCCTGGGCGGGTTCCCGGCGCACACCGCGCTGGGGGACGCCCGGGCCACCGCCGAGCTGCTGCGGCACTGCCTGGGGGCGCCGTCCTGCCCGCCGGACGACTGGGCCCTGCCGCTGCGCGAGGCGGCCCGGGTGCCGTGGCCGCGGCTGGGCGGCGCGCGTTCGCGCCCCTCCGGGGAGCCCGTCCGGCTGTTCCGCCGGGACCTTCCGGCCGGGTTGCCGGGGGAGGTCCCGTACCCCGCCGGGACACCGGGCGCACAGCCCCCGGCGGCGGCCCGGAAGGGGACCGGTGCTATGGGGTCTCCGGCGTGATGCGCATCACTGTGCGGGGACAAATCGGACACCATCTTTGTGCACACGTTCACAAACGCATAGCCTGGCTGCCAAAGCCCAGCTTCACCCACAGGAGCACCGTGGCAATCGGCCGATCACCACAGAGCAGTTCGCAGACGCCCGACCAGGGCGCCGCGCGCCGACCCTCGCGTGCCCGGGGAATCCCGGAGGCGACCGTCGCCCGCCTTCCCCTCTACCTGCGGGCCCTCACCGCGCTCTCCGAGCGCTCGGTGCCGACCGTCTCCTCCGAGGAGCTGGCGGCCGCCGCGGGCGTGAACTCCGCGAAGCTGCGCAAGGACTTCTCCTACCTCGGCTCGTACGGCACCCGCGGTGTCGGCTACGACGTCGAGTACCTCGTCTACCAGATCTCCCGTGAGCTGGGCCTGACCCAGGACTGGCCGGTCGTCATCGTCGGCATCGGAAACCTCGGCCACGCGCTCGCCAACTACGGCGGCTTCGCCTCCCGCGGTTTCCGGGTGGCCGCCCTGCTGGACGCCGACCCGGCCGTGGTCGGCAGCAGCGCGGCCGGCCTCCCGGTGCGCCACATGGACGAACTGGAGTCCATCGTGGAGAGCCAGCACGTCTCGATCGGCGTCATCACCACCCCGCCCGGCGCCGCCCAGCAGGTCTGCGACCGCCTGGTCGAGGCCGGCGTCACCAGCATCCTCAACTTCGCCCCGACCGTGCTGACCGTCCCGGACGGCGTGGACGTGCGCAAGGTGGACCTCTCCATCGAGCTGCAGATCCTGGCCTTCCACGAGCAGCGCAAGGCGGGCGAGGAGCCGGACCGCACCGAGTCGGTGCTGGACCGCGCCCCCGGACCGGTCCGCGCGGCCGCCGCCAAGCTGCGCCGCGCCGCCGGCGGCTCCGCCAAGGCCCGCACGGCCGCCGAGCCGTCGGCCAAGGACGCCGAGGCGGCACCGAAGGGCAAGCCCGGCAAGGGCGGCGAGGGCGAACTCTCCGCGGTGATGCCGGCATGAGCACCGAGATCCGTGGTACCAGGGGGCGGGCATGAGTCTTCTCGTCGTAGGACTGAGCCACCGCACCGCCCCGGTCGGCGTGCTGGAGCGCGCCGCCCTGACCGGTGACGTCCCGACCCGGCTGCTGCACGACGCCGCGGCCACCGCGACCGTCGCCGAGGCCGCGCTGCTGAACACCTGCAACCGGATCGAGCTGTACGCGGACGTGGACAAGTTCCACGCCGGCGTCGCCGAGCTGTCGCTGCTGCTGGCCCACCACAGCGGGGTGGACCTGGAGGAGCTGACCTCCCACCTCTACGTCCACTACGAGGACCGCGCCGTCCACCACCTCTTCTCGGTGGCCTGCGGCCTGGACTCGATGGTGGTCGGCGAGGGCCAGATCCTCGGCCAGCTGCGCGACGCGCTGGCCAAGGCACAGGACGAGCACACCGCCGGGCGCGGCCTGAACGAGCTGTTCCAGCAGGCCCTGCGGGTCGGCAAGCGGGCGCACAGCGAGACCGGCATCGACAAGGCCGGCCAGTCGCTGGTGACCTTCGGCCTGGAGCAGGTCGCGGCCGGCGCGGGCGAGATCGCGGGCAAGCGGGCCCTGGTGGTCGGCGCGGGCTCGATGAGCTCGCTGGCCGCCGCCACCCTGGTCCGTTCCGGGGTCACCGACCTGCTGATCGCCAACCGGACGCCCGAGCGGGCCGAGCGGCTGGTCGAGATCCTCGGCGCCGGCGTGGCGCGGACGGTCGAGCTGGCCAAGGTGCCCGAGGCGCTGGCCGACGTCGACCTGGTGATCTCCTGCACCGGCGCGGCCGGCGTGGTGATCAGGGCCGAGGACGTCGCCGCCGCGGTGGCCTCCCGGGCCGGCGGCACCCCGCTCGCCTTCCTGGACCTCGCCATGCCGCGCGACGTCGACCACGCCGTGCACGAGCTGCCCGGTGCGCTCCTGGTCGACCTGGAGAGCCTCTCGCACGCCCACGCCGCCAGCCCCGGCGCCGGTGACGTGGACGCCGTCTCCGGCATCGTCGCCGACGAGGTGGCCGCCTTCGGCGCCGCCCAGCGGGCCGCCCGGATCGCCCCGACCGTGGTGGCGCTGCGGGCGATGGCCTCCGAGGTGGTCGCCGCCGAGCTGGGCCGCCTGGACTCCCGGCTGCCCGGTCTGGACGAGCGCTCCCGCGCCGAGATCACCCAGACCGTCCGCCGGGTGGTCGACAAGCTGCTGCACGCGCCGACCGTGCGGGTGAAGCAGCTTGCCGCCGAGCCCGGCGGCGCGTCCTACGCGGACGCGCTGCGCGAGCTGTTCGACCTCGACCCGGCGGCCGTGCACGCGGTCTCGGGCACTCCGATCGGCGCCCAGCAGCCTTCGGGCGGGGGCGCCAGATGAACCGTCAGCCATCCCACGAGTACCACCGGGACGATCACCTCATGAATGGTCAACCGCTCACCGACCAGGCCCCGGCCGCCACCGCACCCCTGCGGCTCGGCACCCGGCGCAGCGCGCTCGCCATGGCCCAGTCGGGCATGGTCGCCCGCGAGGTGACCCGGCTCACCGGGCGCCCCGTCGAGCTGGTGGAGATCACCACCTACGGCGACACCTCCCGGGAGGCGCTGGCACAGATCGGCGGCACCGGCGTGTTCGTCTCCGCCCTGCGGGACGCCCTGCTGGAGGGCCGGATCGACTTCGCCGTGCACTCGCTGAAGGACCTGCCCACCGCCGAGCCCGCGGGCCTGGTGCTGGCCGCGGTGCCCGAGCGCGAGGACGTCCGCGACGCCCTGGTGGCGCGCGAGGGCCTGGCCCTCGACGAGCTGGTCGAGAAGCTGGCCGGATCCGGGCACACCGCCCGGATCGGCACCGGCTCGCCGCGCCGCATGGCGCAGCTGAACGCCTGGGCCCGCGCCTTCGGCGCCCAGCTGGAGACGGTCGCGATCCGCGGCAACGTGGACACCCGGATCGGCTTCGTCACCTCCGGCGAGCTGGACGCGGTGGTGCTGGCCACCGCCGGCCTGAACCGGCTCGGCCGCGCCGCCGAGATCACCGGGCACCTCGACCCGGAGCTGATGGTCCCGGCCCCCGGCCAGGGCGCGCTCGCGATCGAGTGCACCACGGCGAACGCCGCACTGGCCGCCGAGCTCTCGGCGCTCGACCACCTCCCGACCCGGGTCGCGGTGGCCGCCGAGCGTGCCCTGCTGGCCACCCTGGAGGCCGGCTGCTCCGCACCGGTCGCCGCACTGGCCACCTGGGGCCACCCGTACGAACTGCGGCTGGAGGGCGTGGTCGGCACCGTCGACGGCGCCACCCTGCTGAAGATGTCCGCCAACGGTCCGATCGTCCTCGACGAGACCGCCGAGCAGCAGGCGACGGCCCTCGGCCACGCCCTCGCCGCCCGGCTGCTCGACGCGGGCGCGGCCGCCCTGATGGGGGAGCGAGCCCGATGAGCCCCACCGCCGCCACCGAGACGCCGTTCCCGGCCGACAGCCCGTTCGCGGGCGGGCCGGCCGCAGCCGGACGGTGCACCTTCCTGGGCGCGGGCCCCGGGGACCCGGGCCTGCTGACCCTGCGCGCGGTCGAGGTGCTGGCCTCGGCCGACATCCTGGTCGCCGACCCGCTGACCGCCGCCGCCGTGCGCAGCCACTGTCCCGACGGCGTGCAGGTGCACACCCCCGCCGCCGAGGGCACCGACTTCGACCTGGCCCAGCTGGTCACCGAGGCGGTCCGCTCCGGCAAGCACGTGGTCCGCACCGTCGACGGCGACCCGGGCCTGGACGGCTGCGCCGCCGAGGAGATGCTCAGCTGCGCGGGCGGCGGGATCCCCTTCGAGGTGATCCCGGGCGTCGCCCAGTCGGTCGGCGTGCCGGCCTACGCGGGCGTGCCGCTGCGCGGTACGGCCGGTACCGACGTCCGGTTCGTGGACGGCGCCGCGCTGCTCGCCGGCAGCCCGGTGGACCTGGGCGCGCCGGAGACCACCCTGGTGGTCCGCACCACCCTGGGCCAGCTGCCGGCCACCGCCAACGCGCTGGTCTCCAACGGCCGCAAGCCGGAGTCGGCGCTCAGCGCGACGCTCTCCGGCACCACCACCCGCCAGCGCACCTTCACCGCCACCCTGGCCACCATCGCGGCCGACCTGAAGGCGGCCCGGGTGCTGCCCTCCCCGGTCTCCGCACCGGTGGACCCGGCGACCTCGGTGATAGCCGTGGTGGGCGAGCAGGTCGCCCACCGCGCCTCGCACTCCTGGTTCGAGACCAAGCCGCTGTTCGGCTGGAACGTGCTGGTGCCGCGCACCAAGGAGCAGGCCACCGGCCTCTCCGAGCAGCTCCGCTCGTACGGTGCGGTGCCGCAGGAGGTGCCGACCATCGCCGTCGAGCCGCCGCGCACCCCGCAGCAGATGGAGCGGGCGATCAAGGGCCTGGTCACCGGCCGCTACGAGTGGATCGCCTTCACCTCGGTGAACGCGGTGCGCGCCGTCCGCGAGAAGTTCGAGGAGTACGGCCTGGACGCCCGGGCGTTCGCCGGGATCAAGGTCGCGGCGGTCGGCGAGACCACCGCGCAGGCCCTGGTGGACTTCGGCGTGAAGCCGGACCTGGTGCCGTCCGGCGAGCAGTCCGCGGCCGGGCTGCTGGAGGACTGGCCGCCGTACGACCCGGTGTTCGACCCGATCGACCGGGTGCTGCTGCCGCGCGCCGACATCGCCACCGAGACCCTGGTGGCCGGTCTGGTCGAGCTGGGCTGGGAGGTCGACGACGTGACGGCCTACCGGACGGTGCGCGCCTCGCCGCCGCCGGCCGAGACCCGTGAGGCGATCAAGGGCGGCGGCTTCGACGCGGTGCTCTTCACCTCGTCGTCGACCGTGCGGAACCTGGTCGGCATCGCCGGCAAGCCGCACAACGTGACGGTCATCGCCTGCATCGGCCCGGCCACGGCGAAGACCGCCGAGGAGCACGGCCTGCGGGTCGACGTGATGGCCCCGGCCCCGTCGGCGGCCGCCCTGGCCCAGGCGCTGGCAGACTTCGGGGCCAAGCGCCGCGACGCCGCGACCGCGGCGGGCGAGCCGGTCTACCGCCCCAGCGAGCGCCGTCCCGGATCGCGCCGCAAGGCCCGCTGAGAACCCCCGCCGGGGGCGGCAAGCCCGCCGCCCCCGGCGCTGCACAACCGTTCGGAGAGAGAAGCCGTGTCCGCTGAATTCCCGTACGTTCGCCCCCGCCGGCTCCGTTCGACCCCGGCGATGCGCCGGCTGGTCGCGGAGACCCGGCTGCACCCGGCGGAGCTGATCCTGCCGCTGTTCGTCCGCGAGGGCGTCAGCGCGCCGGTCCCGGTGACGTCGATGCCGGGCGTGGTCCAGCACACCCGCGACACCCTGCGCAAGGCGGCGGTCGAGGCCGCCGAGGCCGGCCTGGGCGGGGTCATGCTGTTCGGCGTCCCGGAGGTGCAGGACGCGCTCGGCAGCGAGGGCACCAACCCGGACGGCATCCTCCAGCAGGCGATCCGGGACGTGGTCTCCGAGGTCGGCGACGCGCTGGTCGTCATGTCCGACCTCTGCCTGGACGAGTACACCGACCACGGCCACTGCGGCGTCCTGGCCGCCGACGGCAGCGTGGACAACGACGCGACGCTGGAGCGCTACGCCGAGATGGCCCGGGTGCAGGCGGACGCCGGCGTCCACCTGGTCGGCCCGTCCGGGATGATGGACGGCCAGATCGCCGTGGTCCGCCGGGCCCTGGACGAGGCCGGGCACCAGGACGTGGGCATCCTCGCCTACACCGCCAAGTACGCCTCGGCGTTCTACGGCCCGTTCCGGGAGGCGGTCGGCTCCTCGCTGAAGGGCGACCGCAAGAGCTACCAGCAGGACCCGGCCAACGCCCGCGAGGCGCTGCGCGAGCTGGAGCAGGACCTCGCCGAGGGCGCGGACCTGGTGATGGTCAAGCCGGCCATGGCCTACCTGGACATCCTGCGGCAGGTGGCCGACGCCTCTCCGGTGCCGGTCGCGGCCTACCAGGTGTCCGGCGAGTACGCGATGGTCGAGGCCGCGGCGGCGAACGGCTGGATCGACCGGGAGCGGATGATCATGGAGGCGCTGACCTCGATCCGCCGGGCCGGCGCCGAGCAGATCCTCACCTACTGGGCGCTCGAAGCCGCTTCGATGCTCAAGTAGCCCCCGTACGCGGCGCGAAGGCCGGGCCCCTCCCGTGGAGGAGGGTCCCGGCCTTCGCGGTACGCCCGGACGTCAGCCGACGTGGGCGAAGCCCTCCTCGCCGCCGACCGCGTCGGTGGAGGTGGCGGCGCCCCAGCCGTGGGCACCGGAGTGGATGTGCGAGGTGTGGGCGAGGCCCCACCACTCGCCGGCGGCGAACACCGGGTGGGCCGAGGCGACGAACTCGCCGCCGCCGGCCAGGCCGACGTGCGCGAACGCCGGGGTGGCGACACCCGTGAGCGCCAGCGCGCCGAAGGCGGTCAGTGCGGCCTTGCCCAGCTTGCTCTTCATGGATCTGCCCTCTCGTTCGGAGCGCTCGGTCGGAGCGCCCTGCCACTGATCACGTGAACACACGCTGCCGTCCGTCCCGGCGCCCCATGCGCCGCGCCGACGGCCTGTCACCCGGTCGGACCTCGCCCGAACGGGACGGTCCGGCCGGACAGTTGATCGCACAGAAGCCCGGAGGGCCCGGGGAGACGTCCCCGGGCCCTCCGTCCGCGCCATTGCCCCTGGATCAGCCGATCAGGTGCGAGACACCCGCGTCGCCCGAGGACTGGGTGTTCTGGCCGACGTTGCAGATCTGCTTCGGGGTGCTGTTGAGGACCGGAACCTCGACCGGAACCGCGACACCGATGACGGCGACCGCGATGTTGTGCACCTCGGGCAGGCAGATGTTCGGGTTGTCCAGGGTGTGGAAGTTCGGCGAGCCGTTGCCGTGGGTGCCGGTCTGGTTGGTGCCGCCGTTGCCCTGGGCGGAGACGGCCGAGCCGTCCGAGTCGGCGATGGCGGAGGCCGAGCCGGCGGACATCGCGATGGCAGCGGCAGCCAGGCCGGCGGCGGCGAGGGTCTTCTTGATCATTTCTGGTTTCTTCCTCTCGGGGGGTGAATCGGGGAGCGATTCGAAGGGTGGTTCAGGGGGGTGGTGCAGCTGGGGGAGCAGGTCAGCCGATCAGGTGCGAGACGCCGGAGTCGCCCTTGCTCTGGGTGCCCTGGCCCTGGGTGCAGTACTGCTTGCCGCCGCTGTTGGCGATCGGGACCTCGACCGGGACGGCCACGCCGAGCACGCCGACCGCGATGTTGTGGATCTCGGGAAGGCAGACGTTCGCGTTGTCCAGGAAGTGGAAGTTCGGGCTGTTGTCGCCGACGGTGCCGGTGAAGTTGGTGCCGCCGTTGCCCTGGAGGGACGCGGCGGAGCCGTCCGAGTCCGCGATGGCCGAGGCCGGCGTCGCAGCGGCGGCCAGTGCGGCGACGGCCAGGCCGGCGGCGGCGAAGGACTTCTGGATCATGGGGAGATCCCTCTCTGAAAAGCTCTTGGTTTCCGTGCGTACAACGCGTACAACGCTCAGACCCGGTCTGCGGTCACTGACATTCAGATCAAAGAATGACGGCACGGAAGGTTACGGGGATTTTTGAAAAGAGTCCGGGAGGCGCGGCGGACGGGGCTTTCCGGTCGGATTATTAGGCCGAATCGGTTAACCGCCGCAATCCGGGATCCGGGTGTCTCGTTGAGACAGATTGCTTTCCGGCTGCGCCCGCGCAGCCGTCCCCCCAGGTCTCCAGTACGGACAGGCAGAACGGTGAAAAGCATGAAGTTCTCCAAGCGGGCCGGCGCGATGTTGCTGGCGGTCGGCGCCGGCGTGCTCGCCTCCCAGGCAGCGGCCTCCGCCGCCGCGGTCGGCCCCGACCAGGTCGGGGCCCTGGAGGACAGGCTGGCCACCCAGCAGGTCCCGGTGGACGTGCCGCTCGCCCCGCTGGACAGCCGGATCTCCGGCGGCATCCCGACCTCCCTGGTGATGCCGCCGGTGCCCGGCCACACCACCGGCGAGGCGCTGCTCCCGGACCGGCTCGTGCCGGCGCTCGGCACCGGCAAGGTCGGCCCGACCGCCAAGGCCGAGCTGCCGCTGCCGCTCGTCGACCGGGGCGCCGACCTCGGCGAGCTGCTGCTGGAGGCCCCGGCCGCGCCGCTGCACGCCGACACCCCCGGGGTGGGCCTGGGCCGGCCGCTCGCGCTCGCCCAGGACGGCACCGGACAGCTCGCCGACGGCGCGCTCAAGGTGGGCGAGGTCGACCCGCGGCTGATCACCGGCGCGGTCCAGGCCGTCCCCGGCGCCAAGGCCACCCTCGGCAACGAGGACGAGCGCATCTCCGTCACCGACTCGGTGGACAACCTGGCCGCGACCACCACCGCGACCGCCACCGGCGTGGCGCAGCAGACCGGGCTGGCCGGTCTCACCCAGCTCTGAGCGGCTCCGCCCGCGCGGGAGCCCGGCACCCCGTCCAGGTCCATCCGGACGGGGTGCCGGGCTCCCGCGTGTCCGCCGCGGTTCGCGGCCGCCCCGGCGCGCCGGTTCCGGGCGCGTCCGACGTCGGTGCGTCCGACTCCGGTGCGTCCGTCCTCCGGGATCAGCCGGGCAGGGCGCCGAGCACCTGTCCGAGCACCGGCAGGTCCCGCGGCCCGCCGCCGGCGCTCAGCGGCCCGGTCAGCGTGCTGGTGGAGACCGGCGCCAGGCCGGAGTCCTCCGGCTGGACGGTGGCGCCGTTGTTGAGCACGTCGGCCGAGGAGTTGGCCCACGGGTCCAGGCGGAGGTCTTTGACCGGCGCGATGCCGTAGCCCAGGCCGGTGGTCGTACCGCCGAGCGCCTGGGCGAGGTCGGTCTTGGCCAGGCCGGCGCCGCCCGCGGCCGGTGCGGCGTGCGCTGCGCCGGCACCGGCGCCGAGCAGCACCGCGGCGCCCAGGGCGGCGGCGAGGCCGGCCCCGCTCTTCTTCGAAACCATGCGAGTCACCCTTCGGGGGATCGGGTCCCCGGGCGGCTGGACCGCGCCCGGGTATGCCGAACCGCCCCCCGGCCGGCTGGTCGGGGGGCAGTTCGGCCGGAACGCGTACCGATCGGTGATCAGCAGTCGTCCGCGTCGTGGTGCGGGTGCGCCTCCACGTTGGCGCAGCTGTTGCCGAACGCCGGGTTCAGGGCGCCGATCACGTCGATGGAGTTGCCGCACAGGTTCACCGGGATGTGCACCGGGACCTGCAGCTGGTTGCCGGAGAGCACGCCGGGGGAGCCGGCGGCGACGCCCTCCGCACCGGAGCTGGCGGAGGCGGCACCGGCCGCGCCCAGCACCAGGCCGGCGGCGGCGGCAGAGAGGACGGCGGCCTTCTTCACGTTCTGCATGGGGGTTGATCTCCTCGATCACACACGGGTTGAGCGGGCCGCACCCCGCGCGGGGCGGGGTGCGGCACGGACTCGGTGAAGCAGCTGTCGCCGGTGCGGCGACCGCCGGTTCAGCCGATGTTGGCGCAGTGGTTGCCGAACGCCGGGTTCAGGATGCTGACGACGCCGATGGAGTTGCCGCAGACGTTGACCGGGATGTGCACCGGGATCTGGATCTGGTTGCCGGAGAGCACGCCGGGGGAGCCGGCGGCGACGCCCTCGGCGCCGGAGCTGGCGAACGCGCCGCCGGCCGCACCGACAACCAGGCCGGCGGTGGCGAGGGACAGGGCGGCGGCCTTCTTGAGGTTACGCATGGGGTTCTTCCTCCGTTTTCTGCCCGACCGTAAAAGGAATTAGTCGGGAGCCGGGCGAAGGTGAATCATCGCCCGCTGGCTTCTGGGAATGCCGTGATTGTCACTCTGGCGGCCCAGGTGGCGCGTGTCGCCCGTGGCTTGGGCGATGGACGGCGGCCGCACAACCGCGCGCCGAGAATTGTTCCCGCACGGCCGGGGGACAATTCGCGCAGGCGCGCGACCAGGAGCAATTCCGGACGGGGTGGGACCGGCGGCGGATCTCCCGGAGTCGGTGGGCCGCCCGGCCGCTGGGCCGGACAGCCGTTCGGGGCTGGGTCAGGCGTTGGCGCAGTGGTTGCCGAACGCCGGGTTGAGCAGGCCGACCACGTCGACGGAGTTGCCGCACAGGTTCACCGGCACGTGCACCGGGATCTGGATCTGGTTGCCCGAGGCCACGCCGGGCGAACCGGCCGCGACGCCCTCGGCGGACGCGCCGTGGGCGTGGTGGGCGGCGGCGGCGCCTGCGCCGGCGGCCAGCAGGGCGGCGGTGGCCGCGGTGCCGAGGACGCCGTGGGCGAGCTTGCGCATGTGCGGTACTCGATTCGTTCTAGAAGGCCTGGGTGGAGCGTGTTCCGCCAGGGAGAACGAGGGAGCGCCCGCGGGGAAACGGTCGGGAGGGGTGATCACCCGAATGCCTGGCGTCGGGTCCGTTGGGCCACTCGGGTGACAAAGGGTGCGTCGTCGCAACCGGGTCGGGCGGGTGTCGTTCTAGATGTCGCACTCCCCGTGCATCTCTGTCGATTAGTCAGGAGGCTCCTATGAGCATCAAGAAGACGGCCGCCGTCGGTGCCGCCGTGGTAGGCATCGTGGCGGCCGGTGCCGGCACCGCGATGGCCAGCTCGGGCGCCGAGGGTGTCGCCGCGGGTTCCCCCGGCGTCATCTCCGGCAACCAGCTGCAGGTGCCGGTGCACGTGCCGGTCAACCTCTGCGGCAACACCATCAACGTGATCGGTCTGCTGAACCCGGCGTTCGGCAACCACTGCGTCAACGCCGGCTGATCTGCGCCCGGTTCGGCCGGCGCGAGCCGCCGTCCCGCGCTTCCCTCCTGGGGTGCGGGGCGGCGGCTCTCCGTTTTCCGGACGGCTGTTTCCGCGTCAATTCCCGGTGCTGTCACGAGCCTTGTTGCGTTACTTGTCAGTACTTAGAATATGAGACCTGCTCACCTTTCATTGCTCCGAACCGTCCGGCGTCCCCGGCCGGGCGGCTCCCCTTCCGCAAGGAGTCGCGAGTGATCAGGTCAAGATTGTCGGGTGCGCGGCCGTTCGGGTCGGTCGCGCGCCGCTCCCCCTGCGGTGCGCTGCTGGCGGCGGGCGCCCTCGTCGTCACCCTCGGCCTGGCCGGTGCCCCCGCCGCCCTCGCCGACGCCGGATCGGCCGCCGCGGCCACCGCCGGCGCCACCCGCCCGGCCGCCGTCGTCGCCCTCGGCGACAGCGCCATCTCCGGGGAGGGAGCCGGTACGGACACCGGCGACGGCTACTTCCCCGAGACCGACAGCCCCACCAACTACTGTCACCGCCACCCCAAGTCGGAGATCTTCGTCACCGGGATCCCCGACGTCACCCCGGTCGACCTGGCCTGCTCCGGAGCCCAGACCGGCGACCTGGTCAGCGACCCCGAGCTGGCGAAGATCACCGGCGCCGGCAGCGGCGACTTCGGCGAGCGCAAGCAGGACGTCCAGCTCGCCGAGGTGGCGGGCAGGTACGACGTGAAGATGGTCGTCGTCACGATCGGCGCCAACGACGACTTCGACTTCAGCGGGATCATGATGCACTGCCTCGCGCAGTACTTCCCCGTCCCCAAGGACCAGGGCTGCCGCGACACCATCGGCAGCGACGAGATCGTCCAGCGGGCCAAGCGGGTCCAGCCCAAGGTGGTCGCCGCGCTGCAGAACATCCGCCGGACCATGCGGGGGGCCGGCTACGCGGACGACGCCTACCAGCTGGTCTACCAGTCGTACTTCAACCCGATCACCCCGGACATCCGCCGCAACGACTACCTCGGCAAGATCGCCGACGGCTGCCCGGCCTTCCCCGAGGACCTCGCCTGGGGCCACAACTGGGTGGTGCCGCTCTTCAGCGACACCCTGCGCGGCGCGGCCGAACAGGTGCCGGGCGTCCGGTACCTGGACCAGCGGCGGGTCGCCTTCGGTCACGAGGTCTGCGCCGAGTGGACCAGTTCCCCGTACGAGTACACCAACGGGGACGTCATCAACCTCTCCGAGTGGGTGCGCAACGGCTGCGACTCGCAGATCGGCATCCCCGGCCTCTGCATGAACATGGTCCGCCAGTCCTACCACCTGCGGGTGGCCGGCTACCGCGGCGAGGGCGTCTGCCTGGGCCAGTTCTACGCCAAGCCCGACCAGCAGCAGGCCTACTGCACCCTCGACCAGCAGAACACCACGTCCATCCAGCCGCTCACCCCCGGCAGGCCGTTCGCCGACGTGCCCGAGGACGGCGCCTGGTACCAGCTCACCAACTCCGCCAACGGCAAGGCGCTCGATCTCACCGGCGGCGGCACCTACGGCGACTCCACCAACGGCCGCGCCGCCATCACCTACAGCGCCACCGGTGGGCTCAACCAGTCCTTCGTCCTGGAGGCCGAGCAGGGCGGCGGCTACGAGCTCGACTTCAGCGGCAACCGGGGCATGTGCCTGGACGCCAACGCCGGCTCCACCGCCCCCGGCACCCGGCTCCAGCAGTGGGGCTGCAACGGCGGCGGCAACCAGCACTGGGTCTTCAAGCCGGCCGGCGACGGCCTCTACGAGCTGGCCGACTCCCAGGACCGGTCCAAGGTCGCCACGGCGAGCGGCGACCTCGACGCCAGGGGCAACCAGCTCGTCGAGCTCGCCGCCGACACCGGCGCCGCCAACCAGCTCTGGCGGCTCACCAAGCTCGGCATCGTCCGCCTCCACGGCTGAGGCGCTCCCCGGCCGCCCCACCGCCACCCCCACCCGGGCGGCGGCGGGGCGGCTGGGCGCACTGGCGGGGGATTCTAAGGCATCGTCAGATCACTTGTGGTGCGGACGCGTTGGGGGGAAGGGCGGAGCCCGGTGAGGTGCATAATCCATCGCGTGATCGCCACACTGGACGACGCCGCGCGGCTGCTCCGCCCCGCCGCGCACCTCGGGATCGTCTCCCGTCCGCTGTACCTGCTGCCCCTGCTCCGCGCCGGCGCGCTGACCGCGCTGCTCTCCAGCGAGGCCGCCGACGCCGGTTGGGCCGAGCGCTTCGGGGTGGAGCTGCACTCGCTGGAGGAACACACCCTCAGCCGGGACGGCGGCCCGGGCGGGCCGGGGCTGGACGGGGTGACCGCCCGCCTCGCCGGGCTGGTCGGGGCCCGCTGGCGGGGCCGCGAACTGAGGCTGGCCGGGTACGGCGGCCAGCGCGGGCACTGGACCGCCGCCGTGGAGGCCACCGGCGCCCGGCTGCTGGTGCCGCCACCCGTCCCCGACCACGAGGTGCTGGTCGACAAGACCGCGATGCGCGGGTGGTTCGACCACCTCGGCGTGCCGGCCCCGGCCAGCACCGTGGTCTCCGGCCGCCCCGACCACCGCGCGCTCCGCGACCGTTTCGGCGCGGTCTTCGTCGCCCAGTCCCCGCGCGGCTCCGGGGGCAACGGCACCCACCTGGTCCGCTCCGCCGAGGAGGCGGCCGCACTGCCCGAGCGGGAGCGCTGGCTGGTCAGCGAGTACGTCGGCGACACCGCGATCAACGTGCACGGCTTCGTCGGGGTGGACGGGCTGCCGCAGGTGCTGCGCCCGTCACTCCAGCTGATCGGGGTCGAGGCGGCGGGCGCCGGGTTCGGCCAGTACGCCGGCTGCGACTTCGGGGCGCCCGAGCGGCTGTCCCCGGTCGCGGTGCGCCGCTGCCTGGACGCGACCGAGCGGATCGGCTGGGCCCTGGCCGGCCTCGGCTACCGGGGCGTCTTCGGGGCGGACTTCGTGCTCCGCGACGACCACGCGCTCGCCCTGGAGATCAACTGCCGGATGCAGGGATCCAGCTGGCTGCTGGGCGAGACGGAGCTGGAGCGCGGTGACGGGCGGCTGCCCACGCCGGTGCGGCACGTGCTGGAGCGGCACGGCGTCCCCACCCTCGGCAAGCCGGACCCGGACCGGGCGGACGGTGTGCAGCTGACCGTCCGCCACACCGGTGCGCCGGCCCGCGCCGTCCGGGTTCCGGAGGCCGGGGCGTACGTGCTGCGCGAGGGCGCGCTGGTCCGCCGGGGCGACGCCGCGGGGCTGCTGGAGTGCGGCCCCGGGGAGACCGTGCTGGTCAACCTGCCCCCGGCCGGCACGCTGGTGCGCCCCGGCGCCGTGCTGGCCCGGCTGGTCACCCGTAGCCCGCTCACCGCCCCGGACGGCCGCACCCTCACCGCCGGTGGCCGCGGGCTGGTCGACGCCCTGCACCGGCTCTACTCCTTCGGGGTGTCCGGCACGGAAGGTTGACGCGGGCGCTCCAACCACCGTGCCGTAGGCTCGCCCGGCGGCGGCCCGTTCCGGACGCCGCGCCGAGCACGAGCAGGGGCTGAGGAGGGTCCGGGACCGATGAGCACGGCAGCGAGCACGTCGAGTACGGAGCCGGCGAGCGCGGAACCGGCCGGCGCGGGCGAGCGGCCCGACGGCGCCGGGGCCCGGGCCCGGTTCGCCGCCGCGGTGGACCGCTACGCGCCCGCCCTCGGCGCGTACGCCGTGGTGAAGGCGACCGGCCTGACCGTCTTCATGCTGCTCCTCTCGCACACCGAGGACTTCCTCAAGAAGAGCGTGGGCCGCGGCGGCGGCGCCCAGCCCTGGGACGTGCTCGGCACCTGGGACGGCATCTGGTACCAGCGGATCGCGGAGAACGGCTACGACCCGAAGCTGGTCCCGCTGCACGGGCTGGGCCCGCTGTCGACGATCCAGGAGAACTCGGCCGCCTTCTTCCCGCTCTACCCGTGGCTGATGCGGCTGGTCGGCGCGGTCACCGGCCTCGGCCCGTACGGCTCGGGGATCGTCGTCTCGGTGGTCGCCTCGTTCGTGGCGGCGGCCGGGATCTTCGCGATCGCCGAGCGGATGGGCGGGGTCAGGGCGGGCGTGATCGCGGCGGTGATCTGGGGCCTGTTCCCCGGTTCCGGGGTGGAGTGGGCGGTCTACTCGGATTCGCTGTTCGTCGCGATCTCCGCCTGGGCCTGCTACTGCGTGATGACGCGCCGCTGGGTGGCCGCCGGTCTGCTCGCCTTCGCGGCCGGGCTCAACCGGCCCACGGCGGCCGCGCTGATCGCGGCCGTCTCGGTCGCGGCGCTGGTGGCACTCGTCCGGCGCACGGACGGCATTGCGCGCCCCCTGACCGCGATGTTGATCACCCCCTGGGGCCTGCTCTGGTACGTCGCCTGGGTCGGCTACCGGATGGGGGACTGGGGCGGCTACTTCAAGCTCCAGCGCGGAGCCTGGAACCGCTACTTCGACTGGGGCGCCTCCACCTCCCGCACCTCCCTGGACGTGATCACCGGGCACTGGACGTTCTGGCAGTCCAACCCGGTGCCGGACCTCATCGCGGTGGCCCTGCTCATCGCCCTGCCCGGGCTGCTGGTGCTGCTGCTGCGCACCCGGCCGCCGCTGGTGCTCGTGGTGTACACGCTGCTGACCCTCTTCACCGCGCTCAGCAGCAACCAGATCTTCAGCAACATCTCGCGCTACCTGCTGCCCGCGTTCCCGCTCTTCATCGGGCTGGCGATCGCGCTGCGCCGGGTGCGGCTGCCCTCCCTGGTCGGCCTCCTCGCGGTGCCGTCGGTGGCGGCCGGCTGGTACGCGGGGTACGCGCTGTTCGAGCTGGGCATCCCGTAGGCCGGGCGTTCCGGCGGCCGTCGGCCGGGGTGGCTCAGCGCGGC
The DNA here is from genome assembly GCF_042266225.1 of Kitasatospora sp. NPDC056181. NCBI lineage: Bacteria > Bacillati > Actinomycetota > Actinomycetes > Kitasatosporales > Streptomycetaceae > Kitasatospora > Kitasatospora sp. NPDC056181. The sequence continues at coordinate 14,326 of NZ_JBHJUK010000028.1, read as the reverse complement.
CGGGGGTGGCTCGGGCCGGCTCCGTGCGGCCCGGATTTGGTTGGTCACGGGATCATCTGCCGGGAGACGGCCTTGCTACGCTCGGACGTATGACGACGATCCCGCCCGTGCGCCAGATCCGTGACCTCTCCGGCCTGCTGGACCACGCCAGCCACGTGCTGGCGACCCGGATGGCGGCCGCCTTCACCGAGGTCGGGATCACTCCGCGCGCGTACTGCGTGCTCTTCCACGCGATGGAGGCCGAGCGCACCCAGATCCAGCTGGCGGAGCTGGCCGACCTGGACAAGACCACCATGGTCGTCACCGTCGACGAGCTGGAGAAGGCGGGCCTCGCGGAGCGCCGGGCCTCCGCCACCGACCGCCGGGCGCGGATCATCTCGGTGACGGCGGCGGGCGAGCAGGCGGTCGAGCAGGGCACCGCGATCGCGGACCGGGTCCACCGCGAGGTGCTGGAGTCGCTGCCGGACGCCGAGCGGACGGCCTTCGTCTCGGCGCTGTCGCGGCTGGTGGACGGGCACCTGGCGGAGCCGGTGGAGAGCGACCGGACGGTCCGGCGGGCCCGCCGCTCCCGGAGCTGAGAACTGAACGGGACCTTCCCGAGAAAGATAGTCCCGAACAAAACCATCTGTTAGTGTCTTACCCGGCACTCGACGAACCGGGAGACCCGCCATGACCACGCACGCCCCGACCGCCCCGCGCACGCCGCGCAGTGCCGCACCGCGCAGTGCCGCACCGCGCCAGGCCGCGCCGCACGGCGCCGGCCGGGAGGCCGCTCCCGCCCGATCCCGCATGCTCGCCCTCGCGGTGCTCTGCGCGGGGATGCTGATGATCGTCCTGGACGGCTCCATCGTCACCGTGGCCCTGCCGGCCATCCAGGCCGACCTCGGCTTCACGCCCGCCGGCCTGACCTGGACGGTCAGCGCCTACCTGATCGCCTTCGCCGGGCTGCTCCTGCTGGCGGGCCGGCTCGGCGACCTGATCGGGCGCAAGAAGGTCTTCGTCGCCGGGCTCGCGCTTTTCACCGCCGCCTCGCTGCTCTGCGCGGTCGCCACCGGCCAGGGCATGCTGGTCGCCGCCCGGTTCCTCCAGGGCGTCGGCGGCGCGATGGCCTCCGCGGTCAGCCTCGGCATGATCGTCACGCTCTTCCCCGAGCCGGGCGAGCGCGGTCGCGCGATCGGCGCCTTCAGCTTCGTCGGCGCCACCGGCGCCTCGATCGGCCAGGTCCTCGGCGGCGTCCTCACCGAGGTCCTCAACTGGCACTGGATCTTCCTGATCAACCTGCCGCTCGGTCTCACCGCCGCCCTGCTCGCCGTCCGGGTGCTCGGCTCCGACCGCGGACCCGGTCTGCGGGCCGGCGCCGACTCCCTGGGCGCCGCCCTGATCACCGCGGCCCTGATGCTCGGCATCTACACCGTCGTCGGCACCGGCGAGTCCGGCTGGACCTCCGCCCGGACCCTCGGCCTCGGCGCGCTCTCCGCCGTCCTGCTGGCCGCCTTCCTGTGGCGCCAGGCCCGTGCCGCCCACCCGCTGCTGCCGCTGCGGATGTTCCGCTCGCGCAACGTCTCGGGCGCCAACGCCGTGCAGGTCCTGACCATCTCCGGGATGTTCGGCTTCCAGGTCCTCGTCGCCCTCTACCTGCAGAACGTCCTGGGCTACGGCGCCGCCGCGACCGGCCTGGCGATGCTCCCGGCGGCCGTCGCCATCGGCGCCGTCTCGCTGCTGCTCTCCGCCCGGCTGAACGCCCGCTTCGGCGAGCGCAACGTCCTGCTGGCCGGGCTGGCGCTGCTGGTCGCCGCGCTTGGGCTGCTCACCCGGCTGCCGGCCGACGCCGACTACGCCGTCCACCTGCTGCCGACCATGCTGCTGATCGGCGGCGGCGGGCTGGTGCTCTCCGGTCTCACCGCCCTGGGCATGTCCGGCGCGAGCGCGGACGACGCGGGCACCGCCTCCGGGCTGTTCAACACCACCCAGCAGATCGGCGCCGCCCTCGGCGTGGCCGTCCTCACCACCCTGGTCACCGCCCGCGCCACCACCCTGACCGCCGCCGGCCACTCCGCCGCGGACGCCCTCACCGGCGGCTTCCGGCTCGCCTTCGCGGTCTCGGCCGGCCTGCTCGCGGTGGCCCTGCTGCTCACCGCGGTCGTCCTGAAGCCGGCCCGTCCGGCCGCCGACCGGCCCGCGGCGCCGGTCCTCTGACGCGCCGGTCCTCTGACGCGTCGGTCCTCTGGCGCGCCGGTCTTCTGACGTGCCGCTCCTGCTGACGAAACGAGCCCCACGGCGTGCAGCCGTACGGCGGCGGGCCGCCCGGTCACCCCGGCGGCCCGTCGCCGTACGGCTGCGGTGCCTCGCCGGCCGGTGGCAATCCCCGGCCGGACCGGGTGCCGGCTCCTGGCCCATCTCCCTTGGGGTCGCCCGCCGTTGACGCTGCGACGAGAGTGCTCGCCGCGGGCCGGCGCAGGCCGTCCGCACGTCGGCCCGCCTTCAGACGTCGGTCGTCGGCCGTCGTCGGCGGATCGTCAGTCCGTTTCCCCGGTCACGGCCAGACCAGGCAGTACAGCTGGTGCCCGGCGTCGTGCAGGCGATTCGCGAAGTCCTGCCACTCGTGCAGCATGCTGTAGATCACGAAGGCGTCGCGCGGGCCCCGCCGGTCGGGCACGGTGGACCAGATGAAGGCGGCGGCGCCGAGCTCGGTCTCGTCGGCCTTGCGCAGCGGTTCGACGACGTTGTGCGGGAGCTGCACGACGGCGTAGTCGGGGTGCAGGACGACCAGCTCCAGCGGCGGGACCTGGTGCAGCGGCACGCCCTGGATCCCGGTGAGCACCATGGCGCTCATCGTCTCCGGCTTGATCTTGGTGGAGAGGTGCCCGTTGGGGGAGCCACTGGTCTCCATCAGGTCGCCGAGCCGCCCGAGCGAGCCGAGCTCGCCCGCGTCCAGGCCGAGGCCGCCGGGTCCGAGCGCGGTCGGGACTCTGGCGGCGGTGGCCCGGTCGGGCGCGCCGAAGTACTTGTAGGTCACCCCCACGCGTCCCTCACCCCGCCTCTCACCGCCGCGACCGCCACGACCCGTACCCGCTCCCGTACCCCCGCGTGCGGCCTCGGCAGGCCGGCGGGGGCCACCCGCGGCCTCGTCGTAGCCGTCCTGCGCCTCGGACACTCGGACCATCCTCACCGGAATTCGCCGGAATCGACAGACCCCCGCACGTCCGGCGTCCCACCGGACGTGCTCCTTACCCGTCATGCGCCGCCGTACCCAGTCCGGGCACACGGCAGTCCTCTTCACACCCCTGCACATGTGGGGCGTCTGCACACCCCGCATGGAAAGCCTGAGTACATAGTCTGACTGGTCCGTCCAGCGGGAGCAGCCAGGGGCCCCGTTGTACGGATAACCGTACAGACTTCGTCACCCGGATCATCGTTCCAGATGATGAGGTCCGACATGCAGAGGTGAAGGACACGATTTGAGACCATGTCTCCCGTGAGCTACCCCTACGAAGCACCCCAGTCCCAGTCGCTCTTCGACCGCGCCTCGGTCGTCACGCCCGGCGGCGTCAACTCCCCGGTGCGCGCCTTCCGCGCGGTGGGCGGCACCCCGCGCTTCATGGTGTCCGGAACCGGCCCCTACCTCACCGACGCCGACGGCCGCGAGTACGTCGACCTGGTGTGCTCGTGGGGCCCGATGATCCTCGGCCACGCGCACCCCGCGGTGATCGACGCCGTCCAGCAGGCCGTCTCCCGCGGCACCTCCTTCGGTACGCCCGGTCAGGGCGAGGTCGAGCTCGCCGAGGAGATCGTCGCCCGGGTCGCCCCGGTCGAGCAGGTCCGCCTGGTCTCCTCGGGTACCGAGGCCACCATGTCCGCGATCCGGCTGGCCCGCGGCTTCACCGGCCGGGCGAAGATCGTGAAGTTCGCCGGCTGCTACCACGGTCATGTGGACGCGCTGCTGGCCGCCGCCGGTTCCGGCGTCGCGACCTTCGGCCTGCCGGACACCCCGGGCGTCACCGGCGCCCAGGCCGGCGACACCATCGTGCTGCCGTACAACGACCTGGCCGCCGTCGAGCAGGCCTTCAAGGCCCACCCGGGCGAGATCGCCTGTGTGATCACCGAGGCCTCCCCCGGCAACATGGGCGTCGTCCCGCCGCTGCCCGGCTTCAACGGCGGCCTGGCCCGGCTCTGCCGGGAGAACGGCGCACTGTTCATCTCCGACGAGGTGATGACCGGCTTCCGCGTCTCCAAGGCCGGCTGGTACGGCCTGGAGGCGGCCGGCGAGGGCTGGGCGCCGGACCTGCTCACCTTCGGCAAGGTCATGGGCGGCGGGTTCCCGGCGGCGGCCTTCGGCGGTCGTGCCGACGTGATGGGCCACCTGGCCCCGGCCGGCCCGGTCTACCAGGCGGGCACCCTCTCCGGTAACCCGATCGCCACCGCGGCCGGCCTGGCCCAGCTGCGCGGCTGCACCGACGAGGTGTACGCGACGGTGGACCGGGTGTCCGCCGAGGTCTCCGCCCTGGTGTCGGACGCACTGGCCAAGGAGGGCGTGGCGCACCGGCTGCAGACCGCCGGGAACATGTTCTCGGTGTTCTTCACCGAGGCCGCCGTCACCAACTACGACGAGGCGAAGACCCAGGAGGCGTTCCGCTTCAACGCCTTCTTCCATGCCATGCTCGCCCAGGGCGTCTACCTGCCGCCGTCCGCCTTCGAGTCCTGGTTCGTCTCGGCGTCCCACGACGAGCGGGCGGTCGAGCGGATCGCCGCCGCCCTGCCGGCCGCCGCCCGCGCGGCCGCCGAGGCCACGGCCTAGTCTTCCCCGAGCCCCAGGAGTATTGAGAAGTGAGCGCCAAGGACATCACCGTCGTCCACCTGATGCGGCACGGTGAGGTGCACAACCCGGAGGGCATCCTGTACGGCCGGCTGCCCGGCTACCGGCTCTCCGAGCTGGGCCGGCAGATGGCCGACCGGGTGGCCGAGGACCTGGCCGGGCGGGACATCACGCACGTGGTGGCGTCCCCGCTGGAACGGGCGCAGGAGACCGCCGAGCCGATCGCCAAGTCGCACGGCCTGGACCTCGCCGTGGACGAGCGGCTGATCGAGGCGGACAACATCTTCCAGGGCAAGACCTTCGGGGTCGGCGACGGCTCACTGAAGAACCCGGGCTACTGGAAGTACCTGACCAACCCCTTCAAGCCCTCCTGGGGCGAGCCGTACATCGAGCAGGCGGTGCGGATGATGGGCGCGCTGGCCGCCGCCCGGGACGCCGCGCGCGGGCACGAGGCCGTCTGCGTCAGCCACCAGCTGCCGATCTGGATCGTCCGTTCCTTCGTGGAGCGCCGCCGGCTCTGGCACGACCCGCGCAACCGGCAGTGCTCGCTGGCCTCGCTGACCAGCTTCACGTACGAGGGCGACAAGATCGTCTCGGTCGGCTACCGCGAGCCGGCCCGCGACCTGCTGCCGGCGCACCTGGTCGGCAAGGGCGGCAAGAGCAAGCCGGTGGGCAAGAGCTTCGGCGCCTGACGCGGTGCCCCGCGGCGCCGACGCCCTCTCCCGGGCAGGGGTGATGCCCACTTCCCGGGCGGGGCGGCGCCGGGTGCAGGACCGGGCCGAACCTGATGTAAGGCCTGTCTAAATATGGGCTTCGTCACCCCCGAAGAACCCGGGAGGTCTGGTCCAGCCGCAGGTCAGAGGGGGTCCGACACGGAATGTCGGACCCCCCCGAATCCGGCCCGGGGAGCATGCGAAACTTTTCACATGTCTGGCACGACGCGCCCCCGTCCTCGTCTCGCCGCAGCGACCGCAGCCACGGCCGCCGCTGCCGCGCTCGCCCTCAGCGGCTGCTCCTCGTCCGGCTCGTCGGGCAGTGGGGACGGCCAGATCGGTTTCGTCACGGCCAAGGGCACCAACCTCTCCACGGCCGCCGCCGGACACCGCCAGGACGCGCCCGACATCTCCGGCGGCACCCTGGAGGGGACGCCGGTCAAGCTCTCCGACTACCGGGGCAAGGTCGTCGTCCTCAACGTCTGGGGCTCCTGGTGCGGGCCGTGCCGGGCCGAGGCGGACGACCTCCAGCGGACCTGGGAGAAGTACAAGGACCAGGGCGTCCAGTTCCTCGGCATCAACACCAGGGACCCGGAGATCAAGAACGCCGTCCGCTTCGAGCAGGAGAAGGGCGTCACCTACCCGAGCCTGTACGACCCGGCCGGGACCCAGCTGCTGAAGTTCCCCAAGGGCAGCCTCAACCTGCAGACCCTCCCGACCACCCTGGTGGTCGACCGTGACGGCAAGCTCGCGGCCCGCGCCGTCGGCGGCCAGACCGACGACGCCCTGGAGTCCATCCTCCAGCCGGTGCTGGCGGAGCAGAAGCAGTGAGCGCGGCACTGCAGCTGGCGGACAACATCGGGACCATCCAGAGCGGCGCGCTGCTGGTGGCGGCGCCGATCGCGCTGCTGGCGGGCCTGGTGTCGTTCTTCTCGCCCTGCGTGCTGCCGCTCGTCCCCGGCTACCTCTCCTACGTGACCGGCTTCTCGGCCGCCGACCTCGCCGACGCGCGCGGGGCCCGGCGCGGCCGGATGCTGGCGGGGGCGGCGCTGTTCATCCTGGGCTTCACCGCGGTCTTCGTCTCCGGCGGGGCGCTCTTCGGCCAGTTCGGCGACACCCTGAAGGAACACCAGGCGGTCATCAGCAAGGTGCTCGGGGTGGTGACGATCGTCATGGGGCTGGCCTTCATGGGATTCGTGCCCGGCCTGAGCATGCGCGAGGTGCGCTCGCACCGCCGCCCGGTGATCGGGCTGCTCGGCGCGCCGATGCTCGGTGTGGTGTTCGGCGTGGGCTGGACGCCGTGCATGGGGCCGACCCTGGGCGCCGTCACCAACCTGGCGCTCAACCAGGCCGACGCCCAGCGCGGCGCCCTGCTGATGTTCTTCTACTGCATGGGCCTCGGCGTACCGTTCATCGTGGCCGCGGTGGCCTTCCGCCGGGCACTGGGTGCCTTCGGCTGGGTCAAGCGGCACTACCCGCTCGTCATGCGGATCGGCGGCGGCATGCTCGTCGTGGTCGGTCTGCTGCTGGTCACCGGGGTCTGGGACTCGATGGTGAATGACCTGCAGTACCAGTTCGCCGACTTCCAGATCGGAATCTGACCCGTGAGCAAGACCACGACCGACAGCGAGCTGCCCCCGGCGACGGAGGCCGCCGCCGAGGAGGCCGCCGAGCGGCTGACCACCGCGCCGGTCGAGTCGGACGGTCCCACCGGCATAGGGGTGCTCGGCTGGCTGCGCTGGATGTGGCGCCAGCTGACCTCGATGCGGGTCGCGCTGATCCTGCTCTTCCTGCTGTCGCTGGCCGCGATCCCGGGCTCGCTGATCCCGCAGAACGGCCAGAACCAGTTCAAGGTCGAGACCTGGAAGACCCAGCACACCACGGTCGCGCCGGTCTACGAGAAGCTCCAGCTGTTCGACGTCTACAGCTCGGTCTGGTTCTCGGCGATCTACATCCTGCTGTTCGTCTCGCTGGCCGGCTGCATCGTCCCGCGCACCTGGCAGTTCGTCGGCGTGCTGCGGGCCCGGCCGCCGGCCGCGCCGCGCAACCTGACCCGGATGCCGGTCTACGCCGCCTGGCGCACCGACGCGGACGCCGAGACGGTGAACGCCGCCGCGCACGCGCTGCTGCGCAGGCGCCGGTTCCGCGCCAACCTGGCGGGCGGCTCGGTGGCCGCCGAGAAGGGCTACCTGCGCGAGGTCGGCAACCTGGTCTTCCACCTGTCGCTGTTCGCGCTGCTCGGCGGGTTCGCCTGGGCGAGCCTGGCCAGCGGCACCGGCGGCAAGCTGATGGTCGGCGGCGAGGGCTACTCCAACACCATCACGCAGCTGGACGACTTCACCGGCTCGCGGTTCTACGGCACCGAGGACCTCGACCCCTTCTACCTGAAGCTGGACAGCTTCAAGTCGAGCTTCCAGACCAAGGGCGACCAGATCGGCGCCGCCCGCGAGTTCACCGCGAACGTCGAGTACTACGCGGGCAGCGACGCCTCCAAGCTGACCAAGGGCACGATCGAGGTCAACCACCCGCTGGAGATCGGCGGCAGCAAGGTCTACCTGATCGGCCACGGCTACGCCCCGGTGATCACGGTGAAGAACGCGGCCGGTGAGGTCGTCTACACCGGCGCGACGCCGTTCCTGCCGCAGGACGGCAACCTGACCTCCACCGGCGTCGTCAAGGTCTCCGACTACGGCGACAAGGACGGCAAGAAGACCCAGATGGGCTTCTCCGGCTTCTTCCTGCCGACGGCTCCGCTCAGCTTCGAGGGCACCGGCCCGATCTCGCTGTTCCCGGGCGACGCCGCCCCCGAGCTGGTGCTCAACGCCTTCGCGGGCGACCTGGGCACCGACTCCGGCCTGCCGCAGAACGTGTACCAGCTGAACCAGAAGAACCTGACCCAGCTCCAGCAGGACGGGCAGCCGGCCAAGGCCCGGCTGAAGCCGGGCCAGACCTGGGAGCTGCCGGACGGCTACGGCACGGTCACCTTCGAGCGCTACCAGCAGTGGGCCAGCTTCAACATCTCGCACCGCCCGGGCAACGAGATCGCCCTGGCCGGGGGCGTGCTGGCGATCCTCGGCCTGGTCGGCTCGCTGTTCGTGCAGCGGCGCCGGATCTGGGTCCGCGCGGTGGCGCTGCCCGGCGGCGGCACCCTGGTCGAGCTGGCCGGGCTGGCCCGCAGCGAGTCGGCGAAGATCGCCGAGGAGCTGGCCGAGCTGGCGGTGGACCTCCAGGACGACGCCCCGGCGACGGACGAGGACCCCGCGACGGACGAGGACCCCGCCGATCCCGGCGCCCGCGCCGATCGGGGTGACGCCGCCGGTCCGGATGACGTCGCCGAGCCCGGTGACGCCGCCGGCAACCCCGTTGATGTACCCGAGGCCGACGAGTCCGACGAGGCCTCAGCACCCTCGGACCCCGCAGTCCCTGCCGACCAGAACTCCAAGGAGTAGACGGTGCACCTTGCCTCGGCGGTCGACCCCCAACTGGCCGACCTCTCCAACAAGCTGATCTATTCGGCCATGGCCGTCTACACGATCGCCATGCTCGCCCACATGTTCGAGTGGACCTTCGGCAGCAAGGGCGCTGTCGCCGTCCGCTCCACCGAACAGGCGGGCAGCCTGGCCGAGACCGTCGCGGCCGCGGCCCAGCCCAAGGCGGCGAAGAAGGTCACCGTCACGGTCGCCTCGGCCTCCGGCGGCACCACCACGCTCACCCGCACGGCCCTGGCGGGCGAGGGCGCGACGGTGGTCACCAGCGGGCGCGGCGCGGACGAGGTGGACGGCCCGGGCGCGGCCGGCACCAGCGAGCGGGCCGACCTGGCGGGCCGGATCGCGGTCTCGCTCACCGTCCTGGGCGCCATGCTGCACGCGGGCGGGGTACTCACCCGCGGCCTCTCGGTCTCCCGCTGGCCGTGGGGCAACATGTACGAGTTCTCCTGCGCCTTCGCGCTGGCGATGACGGTCGCCTACCTCGGCCTGCTGGCCTCGAAGAGGCCCGTCCGCTGGCTCGGCCTGCCGGTCACCCTGGCCGTCGTGCTCACCCTCGGCATCGCCACCCAGGTGCTGTACACCGAGTCCGAGCAGCTCGTCCCGGCGCTGCACTCGTACTGGCTGGCGATCCACGTCTCCACCGCGATCATCTGCGGCGGCGCCTTCTACGCGGCGTTCATCGCGACGCTGCTGTACCTGGGCAAGGACTCCTTCGACAAGCGCACGGAGGCGGGCCTGACCACCGGCCCGTTCGGCACCTCGGCGTCCGTCTGGCAGCGCCTGCCCGCCGCGTCCACGCTGGACAAGCTGTCGTACCGGATCAACGCGCTGGTCTTCCCGCTCTGGACCTTCACCATCATCGCGGGCGCGATCTGGGCCGAGGCCGCCTGGGGCAAGTACTGGGAGTGGGACCCGAAGGAGACCTGGTCCTTCATCACCTGGGTCGCCTACGCCTGCTACCTGCACGCCCGTGCCACCGCCGGCTGGAAGGGCCGCAAGGCCGCCTACCTGGCCCTGGCGGCGTTCGCCTGCTGGCTGTTCAACTACTACGGCGTGAACATCTTCGTCACCGGAAAGCACTCCTACGCGGGGATCTGACCGGAGGGGGAAGCACCACCGGCCCGGCGCTCCGCAGAACGGAAGCCGGGCCGAGGTGTGACAGGGGTAGTTCGTGCCGGCCACCCGTGCCGGTACGGGGAGGAATTCGAGGAGGAGATCGCGCAATGGAGTGCGACGAGGTCATGCTGACCGTCCGAATCACCGCCGCGGAGCAGCTGCTGCTCCGCAGGCTCGCCCAGGGGCACCGCAGCGACGTGTCCGAGGTCGTGGCCGACGGCCTGCTGGACATCATCCCCACGCTCAGCTCGCGGGCGGACGCCCACCGGCTGCTGGGCGCCCTCAGGGCCCCGGCGCCGTGCGCCCTGACGGTCTGGCTGCCGACGCCGCTGGCCGACCTGCTGGTCCCCGGCGCGGCCCGGATCGCCCAGGTGACCGAGGTGCGGATCGGGTCGGCCAGCGCCATGCTGGGCGCCGCGCTGCGGCTCTGGCTGGCCCAGGACCCGAGCCGGCTGGCCGCCAACCTCAGCGTGATGCACGCCGGCCGTCCGGCCGCGCTGGTCGCGGCCTGAGCCCGACGGGCCGCACGCCGGCCGGCCGTGGACCGGCCGGCGGCGGGTCAGCTGGCGAGCGGCAGGCCCGGATTGCGGTCCGGGCCCGCCGGCCGGCCGTCGAGGGCGTCCCGGCGGGCCGCCCCGCCGTCGGCCGGCTCGGTGAGCAGGCGGCACTCGGCGGCGGTCCGGCCGTCCTGGACCAGCAGCACCCGCACCGGCACCCGCCGGCCCTCGGCCCCGCCGCCGAGGCCGGTCCCGGGCTCGCGGACGGCCCGCACCAGGCAGGGCCGGTCCAGCTCGATGAAGCGGCTGAACGAGGACACCAGCTCGACCGGCACCACCCGCTCGGGGTGCCGCAGTCGGTGCGCGGCCTGCCGGGCGGCCTCCAGCACCAGCATCCCGGGCACGTGGTCCGGGTCGCGGTCGAAGAGCACGGGGTGGCGGGCGTCGGCGCGCAGCAGCCAGCTGCCCGGTACCGGCGACGGCCCGAGGACGACGTCGGCGGCCCGGTCGCGGCCGACCAGTTCGGGCGCGGTGGGGGCGTCGGGGATCCACGGCCCGGCGGGCCGGTTCCCGGCCCCGCGCAGCCGGGCGTACGCGACGGGGGAGAACACCCGCAGCTGGCCCGAGGCGTGGCCGACGAGCCGGCCGTCCCGCCGGATCTCGGCGTGCACCCGCAGCGAGGCCAGCCGGCCGTGCCGCATCCGGACGTCGTGGCAGCCCACCTCCAGCATCAGCGAGGCGGGCGCGGCGGTCACGGCGAGGGCGTCCAGGCCGGCCGGGCCGAGCGAGTAGCAGAGCTCGTCCAGCGCGAACTCGTGGCCGTGCGGCACGCCGAAGCCGACGTGGCCGATCAGCAGCCCGGCCTGCCGGACGGTCTCGGCCAAGAGGACGGGGTCGTGGTGCCGGTCGCCGGGCAGCCGGTAGAAGCCGTGCACCCGGGGCCACTGGGCGCCGAGCAGGAAGTCGTACGGGCCGGTCGCCTGCCAGCCGGTGATGAGGACCTCGGAGACGGCGGAGCGGTGGACCAGGTGCCGGGAGACGGTCCGCGCGTGGAAGTCGTAGCCGGGACCGGGGTGGGGATACGGACCGTGGTCATCCGGTTCTACGATCAATGGCATGACGGGCCCCACTCCCGGGTGTCGGTCGACCGGCCGCGCGGGCGGCCTCCACAAAACATACAGACCACCCGGTTTGCGTATCGTGAGTGGGGTCACCGCTGTCGGTAGCTTGGCGTGATCACGTTACCCGGCCTCTGGTCTGCGGGAACGTCCCGCGGGGAGACCGCAGACCTTGGGCGGGGGTCGGTCCCCCCTGGACGGCGGGGGCCATCGAGGGGCTAGATTAGATACCAACCATGCGGTTTCGGGTGGGCCCGTCCGCAGGCGAGGCGTCGCACCACCCACGACGGCGCCCTGACAGCAGCCGGGCGAGCCGGGATCTCGCCGAGGCCGAGGCCGGAGGGGCCAGTGGTCAAGCAGGAACGCGCGGGGAGGACCAGGCGGGCCGTCCTGCTCGCGGCCGCGGACACGTTCGCCGAGGCGGGGTTCGAGTCGGCCAGCCTGGTCGACATCAGCCGCCGCGCAGGGGTCAGCAAGGGCGCGCTCTACTTCCACTTCGTCTCCAAGCAGGCGCTGGCCGACGGCGTCCGCGCCGCCGCCGCACGCGAGATCGGCTCGGCCTCGCTGCGTGCCCGGCGCGCCGCCGGCCCGGCGGTCCAGGGGCTGATCGACTTCTCGCACGAGCTGGCCCGGCTGCTCCGGGAGGACGTCGTGGTCCGGGCCGGGGTCCAGCTCGGCCAGGGCGCCCGGGGCGGCGCCGCGACCGCCTGGCAGAGCCTCACCGCGGTGTTCCGACGGCTGCTGGACCGGGCCGCCGACGCCGGCGAACTGCGCCCCGGGGTGGACCGCCGGCACGCCGCCGACCTGCTCACCACCCTGGCGGCCGGGCTGGTGCTGCTCGCCCCCGAGGACGCCGGCCGGCTCCGGCCGGAGGCGGTGCGCACCCTCTGGGCGGCCACGCTGCCCGCGCTGGTCCCGGCGGACCGCTGCTCGGCCTACCGGACGTGAGGCGCCTGGGCCGCCGTCGGGCTTGAGGCGCGGACGCCGCCGGGGCTGCGTCGGCGAGGCCCCGGCCGCCGTGCGGCGCCCGGGGCTCAGACGGCGCCGGGCGCCCGGTCGGCGACGCTGAGCCGGGCGAGCGCGTGCGGCTGGACGAGGCCGGGCAGCAGCAGCGTCCACAGGTCGGCCATCCGCTGGAGCAGGTCGCGCCGGCCGGTGAGCACCTGCGAGCTGAGCTGGATCCCGGTCACCGCGCCGGTGATCACCCCGGCCGCGGCCGCCACGTCCAGGCCCGGGTGCAGGTCGCCGGCCTCGCGGGCCTGCTCCAGCAGCCCGCGCGCGGTGTCCGACCAGCCCTGGTACGCCCCGACCTGCGGCTGGGTGAAGCTGCCGTGCTCGATGGTCAGCCGGATGCTGCCGCGCACCATCGGGTCGTCCAGCAGGGCGTGCGCGAAGGCGTAGCCGAGGTCGATCAGGGTCTGCACCGGACTGTCGGAGGCGGGCTCCCAGGTCGCGAGCCAGGCGCCCTGGCCCTCGATCACGGCCAGCGCCAGCTCCTCCTTGGAGCGGAAGTGGAAGTACAGCGCGCCCTTGGTGACGCCGGCCCGCTCCAGGATGTCCGACATGGTGGCGGCGGCGTAGCCGCGCTCGTCGAACACCTCGGCCGCAGCGAGGAGTACCGCCTGGCGGGTCGCCAGCGCCCGGGCCTGCCTGGCCATCGCAGCCTCCCTGGAAAGTTCTCGTGCTCGGCAGCGGCCGATCCTATGGGGAGGCGCCGGGGTGGCGGGCCGCATACCGTCCAGTAGGTATTCTACCGAGCCGCCGGCGGCCGGTCCGGCCCCGCCGGGGCCGGGAACGCCGACGGCCGGCCACCCGGAGAGGGTGACCGGCCGTCGACCGGATGCTGCGGGACCGTCAGGCGGCCTGCTGCCAGCTGACCGGCGAGAAGTAGGCCGGGCGGCGCTCCAGGCGCTGCCAGTTGGCGATCGGCTCGACCGGCGCGGCGGCGGCAGCGGCCTGCTGGGCGGCTGCGCGGGCCATCAGCACGGCGGTCAGGGCGGCGAGCTCCTCGTCGGAGAGCGAGCCCCGGACGATGCGGACGAGAGGTTCGGCGGAAGCGGTCATGGTGTGTTTTTCTCCCCCGGCACGTTACTGGTGAATGGTCAGCTGAACGGCGCTGCTACATCGGCGGGTTGCCGTGCTTGCGGCTGGGCAGGTCGGCGTGCTTGGTGCGGAGCATGGCGAGCGAGGAGGCGAGGACCTGGCGGGTCTCGGCGGGGTCGATGACGTCGTCGACGAGGCCGCGTTCGGCCGCGTAGTACGGGTGCATCAGCTCGCTCTTGTATTCCTTGATCTTCTGGGCGCGCATGGCCTCGGGGTCCTCGGCGCCGTTGATGTCGCGTCGGAAGATCACGTTGGCGGCGCCCTCGGCGCCCATCACGGCGATCTCGTTGGTCGGCCAGGCGAAGGAGAGGTCGGCGCCGATGGAGCGGGAGTCCATGACGATGTAGGCGCCGCCGTAGGCCTTGCGCAGGATGAGCTGGATGCGCGGCACGGTGGCGTTGCAGTAGGCGTAGAGGAGCTTGGCGCCGTGGCGGATGATGCCGTCGTGTTCCTGGTCGACGCCGGGCAGGAAGCCGGG
>NZ_JBHJUK010000027.1:0-77594 GCF_042266225.1 Kitasatospora sp. NPDC056181 | reverse complement strand
CCGTGCCCGCCGTCCCCGCGGGGCCCGCCCGGGCCGCCCGCTACTTCGACGACCGCTCACCGGGGGCGCCGGCCGCCCCCGCCCGTCTGGGGGTGGAGGACGCGGCCGGGGGGGGGGGCCGTCCGGCACCGCCGTCACGACGAGGTCAGCTCCGCGACCAGCCGCCGGTAGACGTCGAAGGCCGGCTTGCGGGTGTAGTCGTCCCGGAGCAGGCCGAACCGGTCGAAGACCCCGGCACCCGCACTGTCCGCGTCCCGCAGGCTGAAGAACGCATAGCCCTCGATGGCGAGTTCGGAGGCGAGGCCGGCAACCGTCCGGACCACCTCCGCCACCACCTCGGCCTGCCGCCGCTCGGTCCGGTCCGGACCGGTGGGCCAGCCGTGCTCACAGATCCGCAGTGGCACCGACGGGCCGATGCCGGCCTTGGCGACCGAGCCGTGCCGGAAGTCCGTGAGCACCGCGGTGACCATCTCCGCCAGCCGCTCCGGCGGCAACGGCCGGAAGACGTCAGGGAAGAAGTCCAGGCCGACGTAGTCGAGCGCACGGTGGAAGCGCTCGTCGGCGAGGGCGCCGAGCTCCGTCCAGAAGGTGTCCGCCGGATCGAGGTTCAGCGCCGCGTTGAAGCCGACCCTGAGGTCGTGACCGCAGGCGAGCGCCTCCTCCTTGGCCGCGATCACGCCCTGCACCAGCGCCTGGCGGACGTTGGGGACGCTGCCGTCGAGCACGGGCAGAGCGACGTTGGGCTCCTCGCAGATCTGCAGGACGGCGATCCGGTGGCCCTCGGTCCGGACGGTGTGCCGGACGAAGTCCAGCCAGCCGTCCAGCCGCCCGTCCGGCTCCCGGAACTGGAGGACGAGGTCGAGGCGGCGGCCCTCGACCGCGTAGCGCTCCGGCTCGGCCGGGGTGGCCCGCCCCTCCGGGTGCTGACGGTAGGCGCGCACCAGGAAGGAGGGCGCCGCGCCCTGGAGTTCGCGCAGGGCGGCGGTGATCAGGGCGGGATCGTCGGGGTGGACGGGTTCGATCAGGCCGGTTTCGTCGCCGATCAGGCCGCCGGGGTAGATGCCGAAGGTGAAGGTCATGCCGCCACCGTAGCCGATATTTTTGGTGTCACTGCAAATTTAGCGTGACACTATGATTCGGGCATGGGACTTCGCGAACGCAAGAAGCAGCAGACCCGGGCCCTGCTGGCCGACACGGCGATGGGCCTGTTCGTCGAGCGCGGGTTCGACCGGGTCACCGTGGCCGAGGTGGCCCGGGCGGCCGGGGTCTCCGCCAACACCGTCTTCAACTACTTCCCGACCAAGGAGGACCTCTTCTTCGACCGGCAGGAGGAGGTGACCGCCCACCTGGCCACCGTGGTGCGGCAGCGGCCGGCCGGCACGTCCGCCGTCGACGCCGTCCGGGCCGACCTGCTGGCCAGGCTGGCGGCGGGCGAGCCGACGTACGGGCTCAGCGCCGAGGCCGCGGTGTTCTGGCGGGTGGTCACGGAGAGCCCGGCGCTGCGGGCCCGGCTGCTGGAGCTGGGCGAACGCTCCGAGGCGGCACTCGCGGCGGTACTGGCCGAGGAGTCGGGGGCCGCGCCGGACGACCCCCTGCCGCGGGTGCTCGCGGGCGCCGTCGCGGGGGCACACCGGGCGGTGCTGGCGGAGATCCGGCGCGGAATCGTGGCCGGCGAGCCGGCCGAGAGCATTCGGGTCCGGGCCGAGGCGGCGGCCGGTGCGGCGTTCGGCCTGCTGCGGACCGGACTGGCGGACTACCCCGCACGATGAGGACCCCGCCCCGCGCCCGGCACTCGGGTGCTGCGGCATTGCGGCATTGCGGGACCCCGGGAGGACGCGTCAGGCCGCCCGGTCGGGTGACCGGGCGGCCCGACGGCGCCCAGCAGCGGCGCGCGGCCGGGGCGCGCAGCCGGACATCAGCGGCTAGCTGTGGCGTCCGCGACGGCGGGCGGCCAGGACGGCGAGGCCGCCGAGGCCCAGCAGGCCGACGCCGGCCAGGCCGAGGACGACCGGGCCGTTGCCCGCACCGGTCGACGGCAGCTCAGCGCCGCCGCCGGGCGGCGTGCTGCCGGTCGGCCGGTGACTGGTGGGCCAGTGCCCGGTCGGGTGCGTGGTCGGGCTGGTCGGCGCGGGCGAGGTCGGGCCGGTCGGGTGCGGGCTCGTCGGGTGCGGGCTCGTCGGGTGCGACGTCGGCGAAGTCGGGTGCGGGCTCGTCGGGCGGGGGCTCGTCGGGTGCGACGTCGGCGAAGTCGGGTGAGGACTGGTCGGGCGGGGGCTCGTCGGGTGCGACGTCGGCGAAGTCGGGTGCGGGCTCGTCGGATGCGACGTCGGGCTGGTCGGCGACGGGGACGTCGGAGAGGGCGACGTCGGAGAGGGGCTCGGGGACGTCGGAGAGGGGCTCGGGGACGTCGGGGACGGACTCGGCGTCACGTCGCAGTCCGGGAGGTCCCCGTCGAACGGGTAGCTGTGGATCTCGTATCCGCCGGTGCCGGTCTGGATCAGGTTGCCCGCCAGGTAGACCCGCCCGTTGAAACCGGCCTGGGCGATGGTGGTGGTACCGCCCGCGTTGCCCGCCATGACCGAGCCCTGGAACTGCGCGCTGCCGAGGATCCGCGCGCTGGTGGAGGTGGGGAAGTTCCACATCAGCTTGGAGCGCATCCCGGTGGTCTGGTCGCCGGGCAGGCCGGTACCGGTGTAGGTGTTGATGATCGCGTCGTCCGGCAGGATGTTGACGACCACGGTGGCGCCGGACGGGATGCCGGCAAAGACCAGACCGATTTGCTGGCCGGCCGAGCCCAGGTTCCGGTTGACGTTGAATACCTGCTTCATGCTGGTGCCGTCACCGGTGAAGGTCGCCTCGCTGGCGGTCACCGCGACCGTGCCGGTGGCGGTCGCCCTCCCGACGCAGGCGGAGACCTCCTCGATCCGGGTGAGCACCGACCGGTAGGGCGCCGCGGCGTCCGGATCCTTGATCGCCTGGCCGGTCGGGTCGATGTTGACGGTGCCGGAGAGCGTGCCCGCGTACCGCAGGTTCCCGAAGGCCTGGCCCTTGGAGTCGCTGCCGCCGATCAGGATCCGGTTGTCGGTCTTCACGTCCACGTTGCCGCCGACGGTGACGAAGTCGCTCCCGTCGGGCGGCACGACGCGCGAACCTACGCCCACCACACCCATGTTGAAGGCGCCGCCGCCCTGGCTCTTGTCGACGGTGAGACTGCCGAGCGTGACGATCTTGCCCTCGGCCTCGGCGGCGCGGCCGTTCACGGTGTAGTCGCCGCCCGTGAAGATGTTGATCGAGGCGTCCCGGCCCGCGAAGTCGCCGTTGTGCGGCGGCGACGGCCAGGTGGCCGGACAGTCGGGCCCGGTGCAGGCCCCCAGCGGCGGCGCCAGCGGCGCGGCCGAACCGACCGTCAGCACGGCGGCCAACGGCAGCGCCGCGACGACGGTGGCCACCGCCACCCGGAGGGCCCGGCGCCGGCGGACCTCCGGCGTCCTCGCCATGACGGCTGTTCTGTGATCCGGCGTACCGGTGTCCTGACCCATCGACACATTCCTCCGCACAGAGAAAAGGGCAGGTCGGACAACCTGCCGCGGTTCATTGATCCTGTGCTGATTCCACCGAATCCGGGACATCCAACACTAAATCGGACTATCCATACCTGGAGATCATCAGAGCCGATCCGAGCATCATCCGGACGGGCCAGCCGCCGCGTGTCCGCCCGCCACGGCTAGGTTGGGGACCATGACTTCCGAGGACCAGGACCCGCACGCCCCGCTCGCCGCCGTCGCGGCCAGCGCGGACGTCCTGCGGCACCCCGAGGCCGGCGAGCACCTGCTCACCCCGCTGGAGCGCGAACGCGCCGCCCGGTTCCGGCACGACGCCGGCCGGGCCGACTACATCGCCGCGCACATCCTGGTCCGACTCTGCGCCGGCCGGCTGCTCGGTGTCCCGGCCGCCGCGCTGACGCTGGCCCAGAACTGCCCCGACTGCGGAAAGGCCGACCACGGCCGCCCGTACCTGCCGGACCACCCGGACGTCCACGTCAGCCTCTCCCACACCAACGGCGTCGTCGCGGCCGCCGCCGGACACCGGCCGATCGGCGTCGACGTGGAGCTCACCGCGCGCAGCGGCGCGCTCCTCGACGTCGCCGGGCGGGTGCTCGGCGCCGCTGAGCTGCGGCTGGTCGAGGCGCACCCGGAGCCGGGGACGGCGTTCCTGCGGCAGTGGGTGCGGAAGGAATCGCTGATCAAGCTCGGGCGGACCAGCCTCGACGGGCTCGCCGCCGTCGACCTCTCCGCCCTGCCGCTCGACGTCCCGGCGGGCCGTCCGCTGCTCAGCCGCTACCAGGACCTGCACCTGCTCGACTGGACCGACGCCGCGCACGGGGCGGCCGTCTCGGCGGTGAGCACCGCCGCGCCACGGGTCGTCCTGCTGACGCCGCCGACCGCCTGAGCGTCCGGGCACCTGAGAGTCCGGGCCCCACGGCAGGCGGGCCGCGGTGGGCGAGCCGCGACGGGCAGCGAGGACGGGACGGCGAGGACGGGACGGCGAGGTCGGGACGACCCGGCCGCGCGGCGGGCGGGCGGTGCGACCCGACCGGTGGGGCGCCGGATAAGCGGTGTTAGCGTGCCTGCTCAGGGCGCGGAACCGGACGCCCCGGCTGCCCGTGCCGCACTCCCGGCGCGCAGCCCCCGTTGGATCAAGGGATGCCCCCGCCATGGCCAAGTTCCTGCTGAGCCTGCACGTCCTCGCCTCGGTGCTGTTCATCGGCCCGGTGGCGGTGTCCGTCAGCATGTTCCCGCGCCGGGCGAAGGCCGCGCTGGCCGGCGGGCCGGACCGGGCCGCCGACGCCGGCATGCTGCGGCTGCTGCACCGGATCACCCAGGTCTACGCGCTGCTGGGGATAGCCGTCCCGGTGATGGGCATCGGCGTCGCCCAGGTGATGGACGTGCTCGGGCAGTCCTGGCTGATCGTCTCGATGGTGCTCACCGCGCTCGCCGCCCTCTCCCTGCTGCTCTTCGTGCTGCCCGCGCAGCAGGCGGCGGTGGACGCGCTCGACCTCGACGGCGGGGCGCCCGAGCACGGCAAGGCCGTCCAGGGCCTGCGGCTGCTGCCGATGACCGCCGGTGTCTTCAACCTGCTCTGGGCCGTGGTCGTGGTGCTGATGATCATCCGCCCGGGCTCGACCACGGGCGCCTGAGCCGCCGGCCCGGCGCGCCCGGTACGGTCCTGTCATGACGACGGCGGGGACAGAGACCGGTACCGGGACGGGTGTGGGAGCGCTGCTGCGGGGCTGGCGCGAGCGGCGGCAGCTCAGCCAGCTGCAACTGGCGCTGCGGGCCGACTCCTCGGCCCGGCACGTCAGCTTCATCGAGACCGGGCGCTCCCGCCCCAGCCAGGAGATGCTGCTGCGGCTCGCCGACCAGTTGGACATCCCCGTACGGGAGCGCAACTCCCTGCTGCTGGCCGCCGGTTACGCCCCGCACTACCCCGAGACGCCGCTGGACGACCCGGCGATGGACGCGCTGCGGGCGGGCATGGAACGACTGCTGGCCTCGCACGACCCGTACCCCGCGCTGGTGGTCGACGGCACCTTCCGGGTGCTGGCGGCCAACCGCTCGCTCGGCCTGCTGCTCTCCGGCGTCGCCCCGCACCTGCTGGCGCCGCCGCTCAACGCGATGCGGATCACCCTGCACCCCGACGGGCTGGCACCGCGCATCGTCAACTTCCGGCAGTGGCGGCGGCACCTGCTGGAGCGGATGGAGCACCAGATCTCGCTGGTCCGCTCGGAGCCGCTGCGGGAGCTGTTCGACGAGGTCCGGGCCTACCCCGAGCCGTCGACGGCCGTCGACGAGCCGGAGGAGGACATCACCGAGCTGTTCCCGTTCGCCCTGCCTATGCGGGTGGCGTTCGAGGGACGGGTGCTGTCCTTCCTCTCCACCATCGCGACCTTCAACACGCCCATGGACGTGACCGTCTCCGAGCTGGCCATGGAGACGTTCCTCCCGGCCGACGCGGAGACGGTCGCGTTCCTGCAGGCGGCGGTGCCCGCCGACCGTTAGCGGTCGCTGCGGTCGAGCCCGCGCAGGGCGGTGAACTGGAGGACGGCGAACAGCGCCACGGTGCCGGCCTGCGCCGGGATCCAGACCAGCCCGGCGGTGCTCGGCTCCAGCCAGAACTCCATCGCGACCAGGCTGAGCACCGCCCAGACCACGTTGACGTCGATCACCGCCTGCACCGCGAGGCGGGCCGGGCGGCGGCGGGCGGCCAGGAGGCCGACGGCGAGACCGAACACCGCGAGGACTGCGCCGAGTTCGACCAGGGTGGAGCCGCCGACGCCGAGCAGGTCGCCGAGCGGACCGGAGAAGGCCAGGTAGGCGAGGCCGTTTCCGCCGCTGACCACCGCGTCGAGGGCGAGGAAGCGGCGAAGGTTCTGCTGGGCCTTCTGGCCGGAGGCGGACGTGCGGGCGGCGGTGAGGGCGTTCGCGGACATGGCGGATCAGCCTCCGGAGGTGGGTTCGGGCCCCGGTGCGGTCGGCGCGACCGGGTGCTCCACACTCTGCCCGGCCGGTTCCGGGGCGTCGATTACCTCCGGGGTAATGGCCCAGGTCGGGGGCTGGTCGGGGGCTGGTCGGAGGTGGCTCGGGGGCTGCTCGCAGGCGGGTCGGGGGCGGCTCGGCGCCGGCCGGCCGGTGGCTCAGGGGCGGGTTCGCGGTCGCTGCAAGGGGACGCCCGCCCGCTTGACCGCGCGGGCCACGATCGCGGTCTCGGCGCGGTCGACACCGAGCGGGCCGAGCGTCCCGGTGAGGAAGCGGTAGAGGCCGCCGTGGTCCGGGCAGAACAGGGTGGCCATCAGGTTGGCCGGGCCGCTGGTGGCGAAGACCCCGTGCACCTGGGGGTGGCGGGCCAGGGCCGTGCCGACCTCGGCGAGCCGGCCCGGGGGGACGTCCAGCCAGAGGTTGGCGTCCACGGCCATGCCCAGCAGCCGCGGGTCGACGGTGACATGGGTGCGGAGCAGCCCGGCGGCGGAGAGCCGGTGCAGCCGGCGGCGGACGGTCGACTCGGGCGTACCGACGGCCACCGCCAGGGCGGCGTGGGACTGCCGGGCGTCGACGGACAGGCGGGCGATCAGGGCGCGGTCGAGCTCGTCGAGCGTGGGTTTCTCCCGGGGCCGGTCCGCGGCCGGGTGGGTGAGGGTCGCCGGGACAGGGGCGGCCGGAGGGATCAGGGCAGCCGGCGGGACGGGGGCTGCCGACGGGACGGGGGCTGCCGACGGGACGGGGGCTGGCGGCGGGACGGGGGCGGCCGGGGTCAGGGCTGCCACCTCGGCCTCGTCCAGGTAGCCGGCCTGCCACTGGCCCGCGTCCGAGAAGGCGTGCAGCACCGCGTGGGTGGTGGTCTCGGTGACCGCCGCGGTGGCGGGCAGTTGCCCGTACAGCAGCCGGTCCCGGGCGCCCGCGTCGCTCAGCATCACCGCACCGACCTCCTGGCCGCCGAGCATGACGTCGACGAAGGGCACGTCGGGACGGTCGGCGAGGGCCTGGGCGATGGTGTCGACCTTGCCCCGCAGTACCCGGACCCGCAGCAGCAGCGCGCCGACGGCGGCGTCCTCGACGTCGGGCATCCGGACGACGCGCAGCAGCCCCGCCTGCTGCATCCGGGCCAGGCGGCGGGTCACGGTCCGGGCGGAGACGCCGAGCACCTCGGCGATCCGGCCGGTCCCGGCCCGGCCGTCGACCTGGAGGGCGCAGACCAGACGGCGGTCCAGCGCATCCAGCACCGTGTCCGGATCAGCAGTCGAGAGGTCCATCGAGTCCGATCTCCGTCATTTCTTGATCGATTCACGTCCTGTCCAGCAGTACGGACGGTACTCCTTGTCCTGTGCGGCCGGCGGATCCGGCTTCCGGGCCGCGGCGGACAGGACGCTGACACGACAGGAGGACGGCGATGAACGACGAGGTCCAGGAGCTGGCGATGAACGACGAGGTCCAGGAGCTGAAGGAGCTGCTGCCGGGGGTGGAGGCGGCGGTGCGGGAGGTCGGCGCCCGGCTGGCCGAGGTGCGACCGACCGAGCCCACCCCCGGGCGGACGGTCGCGGAGGCGATGGCGCACTTCGCCGAGCTGGACGGCCCCGCCGCCGCCCGCCTGCGGGCCCGGCTGGGCGAACTGCGGCCGCAGGCCGGCTGGGTGACGGACGAACTGGAGGGGTCGGTGCCGGCCGAGGGCGAGTGGTGGCTCTGCGACGCCACCGACGGCGCCGTGCAGTACCTGCTCGGTCTGCCGCACTGGGCGGTCACCGCGACCCTGGTCCGGGACGGCGTCGCGGTGCTGGCCGTGGTGCACGCGCCGCAGCTCGGCGGGCGGACGTACCGCGCGGTGCGGGGCGGCGGCGCCGAGCTGGACGGGCGAGCGGTCGCGCCGCTGGAGCGCGAGCTGGCGGTGGCCGTGGCCGGGACCAGCCAGCCGCCGTCGGCGGCCGCGGACGCGGTGGCACTGCGCCGCGCGGGCGAGTCGCTGACGGCGGTGCTCGGATCCGTGCTGGCCGTCCGCAACCTGGGACCGACCTCCTTGCAGGTGGCCCAGGTCGGCTCCGGGCACCTGGGGCTGTTCTGGGAGTACGGCGCCGACGCCGGCAACCTGCTGCCCGGCGCGCTGATCGCGTCCGAGGCGGGCGCGACGGTGACGGACGCCGTCGGCGCGGCCTGGACGGCCGGCTCCGACGGCTTCCTCGCCGCCGCGCCCGGGCTGCACGGGGACGTGCTGGAGGTGCTGCGTTCGGTCGGGTGACGGCGCGCCCGCCTCAGCGGCCGGCGAGGCCGAACAGCCGGGCCGCGTTGTCGTGGCAGACCGCGCGCAGCCACTCCTCCCCCAGGCCCAGGCGGTCCAGCGCCTCCAGCTGGTGCACGTAGCGGTACGGGATGCTGGGGAAGTCGCTGCCGAGCAGGACCCGGTCCTGGAGCCCGACCAGGCGCGGCAGTTCGGCGGGCGGGAACGGGGTGTCGCGCTCGACGAAGTCGGTGAACGCGATGGTGGTGTCGAGCCGCACGTTCGGGTACCGCTCGGCGAGGTCGAGGAAGTCGGTGTACTCGGGCAGCCCCAGGTGGGCCACCACCACGGCCAACCGCGGATGCCGGGCCAGCACCTCGCCGATCGGGCCGGCACCGGTGTACTTGCCGGGGACGGGCCCGGAGCCGCAGTGCGTGACCACCGGCGTGCCGGTCTCGGCGAGCAGGCCCCACACCTCGTCGAGCAGCCGGTCCGTCGGGTCGTACCCGCCGACCTGGACGTGTGCCTTGAAGACCCGGGCGCCGTCCTCGATCGCCCGGGCCACGTACGCGGGCGCGCCGGGCTCGGGGAAGAAGGTCGCGGTGTGCAGGCAGTCCGGGGTTCGGGCGGCGAAGCCGGCGGCCCAGGCATTGAGCCAGGCGGCCATGCCGGCCTTGTGCGGGTAGAGCATCGCGGTGAACGCCCGGACGCCGAAATCCCGCAGGCACTGGACGCGTTGGTCCTCGGCCAGCCGGTAGGTGATCGGCCACGGCCGGTCGACCAGCGGGCCCGCCGCGTCGAAGTACGCCCACACCTTGTCGAGGACGTTCTGCGGCATGAAGTGGGTGTGCACGTCGATCAGACCGGGCAGACCGAGGCGCTGCCAGAAGGCGCGGACCTCGGCCGCCTCGGCGCTCCTGCCGACGGCGTCTCTCATGGCCGCCTCGTCGGCCCTGACCGCGTCGTCGGCCCTGACCGCGTCGTCGCCCTTGACGGTGGCATCGCTCATGCGGGCGTCGTCGTTCATGCGGGCTTCGTCGCTCATGCGGGCACCGGGCGGGCGCGGTCGATGATCGCCCCGGCGTCGGTCCCGGACGGCAGGGTGCCGAAGGCCGCTCCGTGGTCGCCGCCGAGCCGGGAGGCGCAGAAGGCGTCCGCCACCGCCGGGTCGCCGTGGCGGACCAGCAGCGAGCCCTGGAAGGCCAGCGCCATCGACTCGACCAGCCGGCGCGTCCGGAACTCCACGTCGCCCAGGTCGGCGAGCTGCTTGCGGAGTTCGGCGACGGCCGCGTCGAGCCGGCGGTCCGCGCCGGCCGCCGCGTCCAGCTCGCCGAGGAAGGCCTCGACGCTCTCCGGCCGCCTGGCCATGGCGCGCAGCGCGTCCAGGGCCGCGACGTTGCCGGAGCCCTCCCAGATCGAGACCAGCGGCGCCTCCCGGTAGAGCCGGGGCATGCCGGACTCCTCGACGTAGCCGTTGCCGCCCAGGCACTCCAGGGCCTCTGCCGCGTGCGCCGGCCCGCGCTTGCAGACCCAGTACTTGGTGACGGCCAGCCCCAGCCGCCGCACCAGCGTCTCGGTCTCGTCCCCGGCGAGGGCCTGGTCGGTGGCCTGGGCGAGCCGCATCGCGACGACCGTGGCCGCCTCGGACTCCACGACCAGGTCGGCGAGCACGTTGCGCATCAACGGCTGGTCGACCAGCGCCCGGCCGAACGCGTGGCGGTGGACGGCGTGGTGGACGGCCCGGGTGGCGCCGAGGCGCATGCCGGAGGCGGCTCCGATGGAGCAGTCGAGGCGGGTCATGTTGACCATCTCGATGATGGTCGGGACTCCCCGCCCCTCCTCGCCGACCAGCCATCCGACCGCGCCGTCGTACTCGATCTCGGCGGAGGCGTTGGACTTGTTGCCGAGCTTGTCCTTGAGCCGCTGGAGGTGGAGGCGGTTGCGACCGCCGTCCGGGAGGACGCGCGGCAGCATGAAGCAGCTGAGCCCGCCCGGCGCCTGGGCCAGTGTCAGGAAGAGGTCCGACATCGGCGCCGAGGTGAACCACTTGTGACCGGTCAGGCGGTAGGTGCCGTCCGCGTGCGGGGTGGCGGTGGTGGTGTTGGTGCGGACGTCCGAGCCACCCTGCTTCTCGGTCATCGACATGCCGGCGATCAGCCCGCGCTTGCCGCGCGGCTCGCGCAGCCCGAAGTCGTACTCGGTGGCGGCGAGCAGCGGCTCCAACTCGGCCGCGAGGACCGGGTTCGCGCGCAGGGCCGGGACCGCCGCGTACGTCATGGAGACGGGGCAGGTGTGGCCGGCCTCGACCTGGCCCCAGACGAAGAACTTGGCCGCGCGGGCGGCGTGTGCACCCGGCCGGTCGTCGCGCCAGGGCGCGGCGTGCAGACCGTGGCCGACGGCGGTGCGCATCAGCTCGTGCCAGGCCGGGTGGAACTCCACCTCGTCGATCCGGTGGCCGAAGCGGTCGTGGGTACGCAGCACCGGCGGGTTCTCGTTGGCCAACCGGCCCCACTCGGCGGCCTGTTCGGAGCCGGCCAGCCGGCCCAGTTCGTGCAGTTCGGGCTCGGCCCAGCCGGCGCCGGCCCGGTGCAGGGCGGCGATCAGCGCCGGGTCGGCGGCGGTGTCGTGTCCGTACGGCAGGGGCACCTGGTTGGTGACCTCATGCGTCGCTGTCATCGCGTCCTCCCAGGGCACGCAGGGTGAAGGAGACCAGGGCGGGGACCACCTCGGGCGGGGTGTCCCCGGAAACGGGTGTGTGGGCCTCGGCGAGCGGGCCCGCCAGCGCCTCGCCGACCGCCCCGACGATGCCGGCCGCCGTCAGCTCCGGGTCCTGCCCGGGCAGTTGGCCTGCCGCCACGGCGGCGGTGATCTCGGTGGCGATCACGTCGCGGAACGCCCTCCGGAACACCAGGCGTTCGGCGTCCACGACCGCGTCGGCCGGCTCGACCAGGAGCGCGTAGGCGAGCCGCGGTGCCCGCAGGGCGCGGGCGGCGAAGGTCTCGACGACGGCGGCGATCCGCTGCTGCGGGGTCTCGCGGCGGGCGACGGCCTCGTTGACGGCGGTGATCTCGCGGGTGACCACCCGGCGGAACAGTTCGACGGACAGCTCGGCCTTGTTGGCGAAGTGCTGGTAGAGACTGCCGGTGGCGATCCCGGCGCGGTCCGCCACGGCGGCCATCGAGCAGCCGCCGTAGCCGCGCTCGGCGAGCAGCCCGACCGCCGCCTGGAGCACCGCCTCGCGCTGGGCGTCCAGACGGGCTTGTACGGCGGGCGTGCGTCGGTAGGCCATGGAAGCATTGAAGCACCGATTCACTGCTTCGGGGAGGGGGCGCGCGCCGCTTTCCCCACTGGGGGCTTCCCCCGGCGAGGCTGCCCGGCCGGGGCCGTCCCCGCTGGTGTGGGCGCGGGCGGGCGCGGGGGCGGTAGGGGCGGGCGCTGGCGTGGGGAGCGGGGCGCAGGGCACAAGCGTGGGCGTGGGCGTGCGCGTATGCGAAGGGGCCACCCGTCGGCGGTATGCCGGCCGGGTGGCCCCTCGCGGATCCTCGGTGGTCGCCCGTCGCCGTTACAGGCGGTGGCGCTCCAGCTTCAGGCCCTCCTCGTCCAGCGGACCGAACGGCGGGACCTGGTGCGACTGGGCCAGCGAGCGAGCGGCCGCCGGGTCGGCCAGACCCGCCCACTCCAGCACCTTCGCGGTGGCCTCGGCCGACTCGGCCGCCGGCAGCTTGCCGATGTTGGAACCGTGGTTGCCGCCGGGCACGGTGTAGACGTGGCTGTCCTCACTGCCCCAGCCCAGCCGGAACGGCTCGGCGCCCCACGGGTCGTTCTGCCCGTAGACGAAGATGATCCGCTCGGCCGAGTGCTTCACCCAGCGGTCGATGTCACGCATCGCGGACGGGTCGAAGCGCATCGGGATGTTCTTCGGCACGTAGGTGCGCGGCGAGTACAGCTCCTTGAAGTCGTAGTGCTGCAGGCCCTTGAGGTGCGGGACCTCGAAGGTGGGCGAGCCCAGCTCGGTGCCCGCCTGGTAGTAGTACGCGGTGTACTTGGCGAGCGACTGGTCGCTGTTGCCGGTGATGCCGGACTGCTCGTCGAACCACGCGTACAGCTGGTCGTCGGTGGCGGCGGCCCCCGGCGGGACCTTGGCGCAGTCCGCCTCGGTGCTGTACTGCCAGAACGCCCAGACCACGTCGAGCACGCCCGCCTCGTACGCCCGGTCCGCGCTGCCGGTGGTGGTGAAGGTCGAACCGGCGGCGGCGTTGTCGGCCGCGTAACGCGCCTCCAGCCGGTCGCGGCGGACCAGCAGCTCACGCTGCGCGGCGTTCAGCGCGGCACGGCACTCAGGGGTACCGACGTTCTTGAAGAACTCGGTGTACGCGGAGTCCTCGCGGTTGTCGACGTCGTTCGGCGCGACGTACGCGATGGTGCCGTCCACGTCCTCCGGGAAGAAGCGCCGGTGGTAGGTGGAGGACATGCCGCCCTTGCTGGCCCCGGTCGAGAGCCACGCGCGGTGGTAGATCCGCTTGAGGGCGGTGATGATCCGGTGCGAGTCGGTGGCAGCCTGCTCGATGCCGGCCTTGGTCCAGTCGGCGGGCTCCGGGCGGGACGGCGTGAAGTAGCGGTACTCAATGGAGACCTGGTTGCCGTCGGTCAGCCGGGTCGGCTCGGTGCGCGAGGGGTTGGTGCCGAGGGTGTAGCCGTTGGTGTAGAAGACCGTCGGGCGGTCGTAGCCCCGGTGCAGCACGCTCAGCCGCTGCTGGAACGTACCGAGCCACGGCCGGAAGTGGTCGATCGGCTGGGTGTACGTGAGGAGGAAGTACCGGTGGTCGGCGTCGGTGGGCTTCTCCTCGGTGACGGCCATCCCGGGGATCGCCGCCAGCCGGTCCTTGATGTCGGCCGAGGCGTCGTCCGCGACGGACGATCCGGCGGCGGCCTGCGCACCGGCCTCCGCACTTCCGGGCTCCCCCTGCGCGAACGCGGGCGTCGCCAGGCCGAGGCCGAGCAGCGGTATCAGCAGAACGGCGACCAACAGCCTTCTGAGCTTGGTGGACATCAACTCTCCATCGGGTCAACGGAACTGTTCGACACTCTCCGGCAGCCGGTGGCCGGCCGCCGGTCGGACGGCCGTCCGGTAGACGGCCGAGTGGGCCACCCGCCGATCGCGGATGGCCCACCGGGGAAGGGTGTGCAGGTCAGGGGCGCGGCAGGGTGCAGCCGGGCAGGGTGAGGTCGAGGCGGTTGCCCGCCGCGAAGCAGGCCGGGATGCCGTAGGTCTCCTGGGCGTAGTTGATGCCCTGGCGGACGGTCACCACACCGTTCTGGTCCACCTCGCACGGGTTGTTGTCGGTGCAGCGCTGGCCGTCCTCGTTGCCGGTGTTGTTCACGGCGACGACCTGGCCGGTGTTGACGTCGACCACGGGCGAGCCGGAGGTGCCGCCGATGGTGTTGCAGCTGGAGGTGTAGCGGACCGAGTCCTTCCAGGTCCAGGAGCCCTCCTTCAGCCGGTAGACGAAGCCGTCGACCGAGCAGGAGTAGATCTTCTTCCAGTACCCGGAGACCACCTTGATCGAGGTGCCCTGGACCGGGTGACCCGCCGCGATGGTCAGCGGGGCGATCCCGTAGCGCGACTGGATCGAGGCGTAGGTGGTGTTCAGCTGGTAGATCGACACGTCGGTGTCGGTCATGGTCCCGTAGACCACCTTGGTGGCGCGCAGCGTGGCGGCCTTGCCGCCGGTGGAGTTGAGCAGCGAGAAGGTGCGGCTGGACGCCTGGTTGACCACGACCTCGCCGGGACCGGGGAACCCGCTCTCCAGGCAGTGGCCGTTCGAGAGGACGAGCGCCGGGTCGGTGGCGGCCGAGCCGGGGAGGCGGACCAGCGAGCCGGAGCAGTTGCTGAGCGCCACCGTACCGGCGAAGTTCACCGCGGCGGCGGCCCGCGCCTGCGTCCCGGCGGCCTCCGCGACATTCTCCGCGGTGACTGCGGACGTCCCGGCGGCTGCGGTGGCTGCGGTGGTGGCTCCGGCATCGGCGGGGGCTGCGGTTGCCGTGGGGGCCGCGGCGAGGGCGGTGGCCCCGGCCAGCAGGAGCGTGGAGAGCATGCCTATGAGCGGCTTCTTCATGAGAGACCTCTCGTTGTGGGGGTGCACCCAAAGCTGGCGCGGACATGACGAGATGTCAAGAGTTCACCCACAAAGGAGGGGTACGGTCGACCACTCCCCACCGGTCGACCACTCCCCCACCGTCAGCCGCCCCGACCGGCCCCGGCCACCCCCAAGCCACCGTCAGCCAGCCCGACCGACCCCAAGCCACCGTCAGCCAGCCCGACCGACCCCAAGCCACCGTCAGCCGCCCCGGGTCGGCCTCAGCCCCCGATCGGCCTCAACCACCCGGCCAGTGGCGGCGGCCGAGGCTGATCAGCCGGAGCTGGAGCCTGGCGGTGGCGGCGATCCGCCGCTCACGGGCCGGATCCGCCTCCTGCGCCTCAAGGAAGGCCGCGGCCGTGGAGACCATGTGGTCGACGTAGAGCTCGGCCAGCATCCGCAGATCCTCCCGACTCCACCCCTCGGACACCGGCTGGAGCGCGAGCGCCGCGCCCACCTCCTCGGCGAACCGACCCAGTTCGGCGTCGATCGCCTCCCGCACCTGCCGCACACCCCCGTGCCGCTCGCGGGACAGGAAGCGCACGTGAGCGTGGTGCTCGCGGACGTGCTGCTCGATGACGTCCACCGTCCGGTCGATCAGCTCCTCAGCCCCGCCCTTGCCGGCGAGCACCGAGCGGACC
Source organism: Kitasatospora sp. NPDC056181 (assembly GCF_042266225.1). NCBI lineage: Bacteria > Bacillati > Actinomycetota > Actinomycetes > Kitasatosporales > Streptomycetaceae > Kitasatospora > Kitasatospora sp. NPDC056181. The sequence continues at coordinate 62,053 of NZ_JBHJUK010000027.1, read as the reverse complement.
ATCACATGGAGACTGGCGAGCGACTCCTCGACCAGCGCCACACCAAGGGCGGCGAGGTCGGGGAAGTGGCGGTAGAACGCGGCCGGCGACAGCCCGGCAGCGCGGGTGACCTCGCGTACGCCGAGGCTCGCCAGGTTCTGATCGGCCAGCAGGCCGAGCCCCGCATCCAGCAACGCACGCCGACTCTGCTGCTTCTGGGCCTGCCTGGCCCCCACACTGTGACTCACGCCATTCAGTAAACAAGTGTTTGCCGAACTTGGCCAGCCGGGCGTAGAGTGGCCGAGGATTCAGCGAACACTTGTAAACCCAAAGTTTCGCACCCGTCTGCTCCCGGAAGGGCACGCCATGATCCTGCTCACCGCCCTGATCGCCATGGGCGTTCTCGTCGGCGCCGCCGCCCACACCTCGCTCCCGGTCTTCCTCGCCGCCTCCGCCGCCATCGCCGCCTGGCTGCTCGCGTTCGGTGCCCGCGAGGGCATCGCCCGTCTGCGTCAGCGCTGAGCCTGCACCCCCTACGCCCTCCGGCCTTCTGACCCACCGGCCTCCGCCCTCCTCGGAAGGACTCACCACCACCATGAGCACCGCCACGAGTACTGCCACGAGTGCCGCCACGAGTGCCGGCGCTGTCACGAGCACCGCCGCCCGCACCACCGCCCACACCGCCGTGGGCGACTCGGGTACGGGCACGACGCGCCGTCACACCGCCTCCGAAGCCGACAACCTGGCCGTCGCCTCCTTCCTGCTCGGCCTGCCCGGCCTGCTGCTCTTCAACATCGTCCTCGGACCGCTCGCCATCGTCCTCGCCACGCTCGCCCTCGTCCGGGGCACCCGCCGCCGCGGACGCGCCGTTCTCGGCCTGGTGCTCGGCGTCGCCGCCCTGGCCCTCCTGGCCGTCACCACCGCCGCCGACCACGGTGTGCTCTGGCAGATCGGCACCTGAGCCGCAACCGGCTCGGGCGGCGGGCCCCGGATGGCGGGCGCGCTCATGTGATGAGCACTGGATGGCAGGTGCACTCGGATGACGGACGCACCCGGGCGGCGAGCCCCGAATGGCGGGTGCCCTCGGGTGGCCCGACCGTGCGGCCCTGCGGCCTCCGCGGACCGCTCTGGCCAGCACAGGAACCACGCCACTCGAACGACTGATCCAGCCAATCCGCGGCGCCGCACCCGCCCGTCCCCGTACTGTGGCGCTATCGGCCGGGTGAATGTATGGGGGCTGGAGTGACGACCGAGTACCAGAGTGACGCGCAGTCGGGACGGACGGGAGGCCCCGGCGCCCCCGGACGGACGGGCCGGCTGCTCGCCGTGAGCGACCTCCACGTCTCCTACCAGGAGAACCGCGACCTGCTGGAGAAGCTGGAGCCGGACTCCCCCGACGACTGGTTGATCGTCGCCGGCGACATCGCCGAAATCACCACCTCCATCGAGTGGAGCCTGGGCCTCCTGGCCGAACGCTTCGCCCGCGTGATCTGGGCCCCCGGCAACCACGAGCTGTGGACCCACCCCGACGACCCGGTACAGCTGCGCGGCGTGGCCCGTTACGAGTACCTGGTGGAGCTCTGCCGCCGTCTCGGTGTCGTGACCCCCGAGGACCCGTACCCGGTCTGGGAGGGCCCCGGTGGACCGGTCGCCGTGGCGCCGCTCTTCCTGCTGTACGACTACTCCTTCCGTGCGCCGGGGACGACCACCAAGGAGGAGTCCCTGGCAGCCGCCTACAGCAGCGGCGTGGTCTGCGCGGACGAGCGGATGCTCCACCCGGACCCGTTCCCGGACCGCGACTCCTGGTGCCGCGAACGCGTCCGGATCACCGAGGAGCGGCTCGCCGCCCACGACCCGGACCTGGCGCTGGTCCTGGTCAACCACTATCCGCTGGTGCGCCACCCCACCGAGGTCCTCTGGTACCCGGAGTTCGCCCAGTGGTGCGGCACCGAGCTGACGGCCGACTGGCACCGCCGCTTCAACACCGCCGCGATGATCTACGGCCACCTGCACATCCCCCGGGTGACCTCCTACGACGGCGTCCGCTTCGAGGAGGTCTCGCTCGGCTACCCCCGCGAGTGGCACCGCCGCGGCCTGCCGGACCCGCTGCTGCGGGAGGTGTTCCCGCAGGGCGGCTGAGGCCACCCTGCGGCCCACGGCTTCGAGGTCCGGAGGCCCTGAGGCCCTGAGGCCCTGAGGCCCTGACGGCCGAGGGCCGAGGGCCAGAGGAGCTGAAGGCCGAGAGCCGGAGGAGCCGAGAGCCGGAGGTCCGGAGGCGTGGGCGGCCCGCAGTGCCGCGGCGTGGAGTCGCCGCGGCCCGCGGGTCCACGGTGGGTGCGGCCCGGACCCGCACCCACCCGCCCGCCTCACTCCGTCGCGATCGCCCGGAGCACGTCCAGCCGCGCCGCCCGGCCCGCCGGACGGAGGCCGGCCACCGCGCCGGCCAGCAGCCCGGCCCCCAGCACCACCGCGAGCTGCCCCGGCGGTATCGCGAACGAGCCCGTCCCCGCGCTGTCCGAGGCCCGCACCAGCGCCCAGCCGAGGAAGGCTCCGAGAGCGAGCCCGCCCACCGTGCCGAACGCGGCCACCAGCACCGACTCCCAGCGCACCATGGCCCGCAGCTGCGCCCTGGTCTGGCCGACCGCCCGCAGCAGACCCAGCTCCCTGGTCCGCTCGTGCACGGCCAGCGTCAGCGTGTTGGCGATGCCGAGCAGCGCGATCAGGACCGCGAGCGCCAGCAGTGCGTAGACCACCGAGAGCATCATGTCGACCCCTCCGGCGGCGCTCGCCGCGTACTCGTCCCGGTCCTGCACCTTCGGGTTCCCGAACGGGGCCGCGGCCTTCTCGACGGCCGCCTTGCCGGCCCCGAGCGCCACTCCGCTCTTCAGGCCCACGGCCACCATGGTGTCGGAGTCCTGGCCGCGATGCGGGGCCCAAGCCTGGCGGGTTATCAGGTAGTCGCCGGCCAGCCCGCCGCCTTCGTACAGGGCGCGGACAGTGAACGTACCGCTCGCGCCGTCCGTGAAGCCGACGGTGACGCTCTGGCCCAGCCTCCAGCCGTGCTGTCCGGCCTCGCTGCGCGAGACCGCCAGGCCGTCCGTGCCCAGGGCGTCGAGCGTGCCGTCGACCCGGCCGAGGTCGACGATCCCGGCCAGCCGCGCCGGATCGGTGACGTCCAGCGTCCGCCCGTGGCCGTCGATCCGTGCGACGCCGCGGCCGAGGCCCACCGTCTGCCGGACCTCGGGCAGTTGGGCCAGCGCATCGGCCAGCTTCGGGCTGACCCCGCTGCCGCCCGCACCGAACGAGGGCGCGGTGACGGCGAGATCCCCGGCGAAGGAGGAACTCACCGTGGCGTCCAGGGTGGCCTTGACGGAAGCGCCGAACACCGTGAACAGGGTGACCACGGCGACACCGATCATCAGCGCGCTCGCGGTCGCCGACGTCCGGCGCGGGTTACGGGCCGCGTTGCGCCGGGCCAGCGTGCCTGAGACCCCGCGCAGCCGGGGCAGCGGAGCACCGAGCGTCCTGACCGCGAAGGACGCGGCGACCGGGCCGAGCACCACCACGCCCGCCAGGACGCCCAGCGCACCGGCGACGGTCAGCGTCACCGACGGCCCGTCGGTCGCACCGACGACGGCGGCCGGGACGCCGGCCGCGACCAGCAGGGCGCCGAGCGCCACCCGGACCGTGCCGGAGCGCCCCTCGGCCGCCCGGTCCACCCCGGTGTCGCGCAGCGCCGCCAGCGGCGCGGTGCGTCCGGCCCGGACGGCCGGCAGCAGCGCCGATCCCACCGCCACCACCGTGCCGACCAGCAGCGGCAGGACGACCGCGGCCGTGGTGATCACCATGCCGCCGGTCGGCAGCGAGAAGCCCAGCACCGAGAACAGCGCCTTGAGTCCGGCCGCCACCCCGATCCCGCCGAGCAGTCCGCCGAGCGAGGCCAGTGCGCCGACGGCCAGCGCCTCGGCCAGCGTCGCGCCCAGCACTTGGCCGCGCACCGCGCCGAGCGCCCGGAGCAGCGCGTTCTCCCTCGTCCGCTGGGCGACCACGATGGCGAAGGTGTTGTGGATGGTGAAGGTCGCGACCAGCAGCGCGATCCCGGCGAAGACCAGCAGCAGCGTGGTGAACATGGTCAGGAACCGCCCGGACACCATGTCCGTGCTCTCCTGGGTGGCCGCCGCCCCGGTGACCGCCTCCACCCCGTCCGGCAGCTGCGGGGCGATCCGCGCCACCAGCTCGCCCTGCGGGATTCCGCCGGCGGCCCGGACCTGGATCGAGGCGGCCTGGCCGCTGCCCCTGGGCGTGAGGTAGCGCTCGGCGTCCCCGAAGGTCAGGGCCGTGAAGGTGCTCGGCCCCATCCCGTCGGCGCTGTCCCCGAAGGTGGCGATCCCGACGATGGTGACCGTCACCGGGTCGGGGGTGCGCAGTACGGTGGTCGAGCCGAGGTGCAGGCCCCCGGTCTTCGCCGCACCCCGGTTGATCACGGCCTCGCCGGGTGCGGCGGGCGCGCGGCCCTCCGAAAGCTTGTACGGGTTCAGCCGGCTGTCGCCGAGCCAGTTCCCGGCCAGGGTCGGCGGACCCTGCCCGCCGACGGGCTTGCCGTCACTGCCGACCAACTGGCCCGCGCCCTGGACGGACGGCTCGGCGGCCGCCACCCCGGGGACAGCGCGCAGCCGATCGGCCAGCGCCGTGTCGACGGGTGCCCGGACTCCTCCGGGCGTGCCCGGGGAGTCGAGCACGTCGGCACTGCGGACCACCACGTCCGTCCCGGCGTTGGCGTCGGCGAACAGGGTGTCGAAGTTGGCCCGCAGGGTGTCGCCGAGCACCATCGTCCCGGTCAGGAAGCTGACCCCGAGCAGGATCGACAGAAAGGTGCCGACCAGTCGGCGTCTGTGCTCGCGCAGGGAGCGCAGACTGAGCCGGACGGCGGTCGTCGTGGAGCTCATGCGCCCTCCTCCGTTCGCCCCGCAGGGGTGTGAGCCCCTTCCCACACCTCGGTCGTCCGACCGCTTCGCCCGCTCATGACCGCCCCCGTTCGAAGGCCTTCATCCGGTCCAGCACCCCGCCGGCGGTGGGCCGCTCCATCCGGTCGACCAGGCGGCCGTCGGCGAGGAACAGCGCCTCGTCGGCGTGCCCGGCGGCCATCGGGTCGTGGGTGACCATGACGACCGCCTGCCCCATCTCGTCCACCGCGCGGCGCAGCAGCCCGAGCACCTCGCCGCCGGCGCGGGAGTCGAGGTTCCCGGTCGGCTCGTCGGCGAAGACCACCTGCGGCCGTCCGGCAAGCGCCCGGGCCACCGCCACGCGCTGCTGCTGGCCGCCCGAGAGCTCGCTCGGGCGGTGGTGGAGCCGGTCGCCGAGGCCGACAACGTCGATCAGCGCGTCCAGCCAGGCCTGGTCCGGCGCCGCGCCGGCCAGGTCCAGCGGGAGGGTGATGTTCTCCCGGACGGTGAGCGTGGGCACCAGGTTGAACGCCTGGAAGACGAAGCCGATCCGTTCCCGGCGCAGCAGGGTGAGCCGCCGGTCGCCGAGCGGGCCCAGCTCGGTGTCACCGATGTAGGCGCTGCCGGCGGTGAGGGTGTCCAGCCCCGCCGCGCAGTGCATCAGGGTGGACTTGCCCGACCCGGAGGGGCCCATGATCGCGGTGAACCGTCCGGCCGGGAACTCGACCGTGACGTGGTCGAGCGCCCGGACCTCCGTTCCGCCGACGCCGTAGATCTTGACGGCGTCGGCGACCCGCGCGGCGGTGCCGCGTACGACATCGAGGGTGGTCACTTCCCGGCACCCCCTCGGTAGTCGCCGCCGAACGAGCCGCGCTCCTGCGTGCGGCGTGTCTCGGTCAGCACGGCCCGCTTGGCGCGGTACTCGTCGGCGTCGATGTCGCCCTCGGCATAGCGGCGGCCCAGTACGGCCATCGGGTGGTCCGGGCCGCCTCCGCAGCCCCGGCGCCAGACCGTCCGGCGCAGGAGGACGATCACGAGGAACACCACGGCGGCCCAGGCCAGCGGGATCAGCAGGATCCAGGGGCCCGGCCAGTGCCCGTCGTGGTCGGCCAGCAGCGTGTTCATGGTGCTTCATCTCCTCGGCGGTTGGCTTCAGGGGCCTCGGGACTGCTCCGAGGTGACCTCGGGAGGGTTCCCGAAGCGACCTCGGGGCGGTTCCCGAAGTGCTTTGAGCCTCCCGCCGGGGGAGCTACTCCCGCGTCCTCCGGGGAGCGGCAGTCGGGATACTCCCGTGGGAGTACGGAAGGCCGCGCCGCAGGGATGCGGGGAGTACGGGCAGGACAGAAGTGGGGGTGGCGGGACAAGGAGCACCGGAGGTAGTGAGGTGGCAGAGGGCGTGCTCACCCGCGGGGGCGGTCCGGAGGGTCGGACCGCGCAGCAGGGGCCGGGCCCCGCCTCAAGGGCCCGGCCGCACCTCGGATGCCGGGACGCACCGCAAGGCACCGGGACGCACCACAAGGCACCGGGCCCCACCTCAGGAATCCGGGCCGCGCCTCAGCCCAGCCAGCCCGGCCGCACCAGACCCGACTCGTAGGCCAGCACGACGAGTTGCGCCCGGTCCCGCGCACCGAGCTTCACCATCGCCCGGCTGACGTGCGTCTTCGCGGTCAGCGGGCTGACCACCAGCCGGCGGGCGATGTCCTCGTTGGAGAGCCCCATGCCGACCAGCGCCAGGACCTCCCGCTCGCGCTCGGTGAGCACGGAGATGTCCGTCAGGCCCGTCGCCGCCGCCTCCGGCGCCTTCGAGCGGGCCGCGAACTCGCCGATCAGACGGCGCGTCACCCCGGGTGAGAGCAGTGCGTCCCCGGCGACCGCGACCCGGACCGCCCGTAGCAGCTCGGCCGGCTCGGTGTCCTTGACCAGGAACCCGGCCGCCCCCGACCGCAGCGCCTCGAAGACGTACTCGTCCAGCTCGAAGGTGGTCAGCACGACCACCCGGACCTCGGTCAGTGCCGGGTCGGTCGCGATCCTGCGGGTCGCCTCCAGCCCGTCCATCCGGGGCATCCGGATGTCCATCAGGACGACGTCCGGCAGGAGTTCGCGGGCCAGCCGGAGCGCGGCCTCGCCGTCGTCCGCCTCGCCGACGACGGTGAGGTCGTCCTGCATGTCGAGCAGCGCGCGGAACCCCGCCCGTACCAGCAGCTGGTCGTCCGCCAGCAGTACCCGGATCACGCACCCTCCCTCTCATCGGTGGTCCCCGGGCCCGCTCCCGAGGTCCCCGGCCACTCGCCTGCGGACCCCGGCGGCGCGCCCTCCGGCCGCGTCGGCAGCACCGCCCGGACCCGGAACCCGCCGCCCGCGGACGGCGCCACCGGCCCCGCCGTGATGCCGCCGCCGAACGCCGCGGCCCGCTCCTGCATCCCGGCCAGCCCACTTCCCGACCCGCCCGCGTCACCGGGCGAGGCCGGGCCCGGGTCGGCGACCACGACGACCAGGGCGTCGGGATCCGTCCAGTCCAGCACGACGACCGCCTGCCGGGCGATCGAGTGCCGGATCACGTTGGTCAGCGCCTCCTGGACGATCCGGAAGGCCGTCAGGTCGATGCCGGCGGACAGCGCTCGCCGGCTGCCCTTCTCGTGCACCTCCACCGCCAGCCCGACGTTGTCCGCCTGCTCGGTCAGCTCGTCGAGCCGGTCCAACCCGGGCGCCGGGCCGCGCGGCGCCGCCGCCCCGGGCGCCCGCAGCGTCCCGAGCACCTGGCGGACCTCGCCGAGCGCCTCCTTGCTGGTCGCCTTGATCGTGGTCAGGGCCGTCCGCGCCTGCTCCGGCCGTCTGTCGATCAGCGCGAGCGCGACCCCGGCCTGGATGTTGATCAGCGACAGGCTGTGCGCCAGGATGTCGTGCAACTCCCGCGCCATCCGGAGCCGTTCCTCGTTGGCCCGGCGTTGCGCCAGCTGCTGCTCGTACTCCCGGTGGGCGGCCATCTGCTCCCGCCGGAACCGCACGATCTCGGCGACCGACACCACCAACAGCAGCCAGGCGATCAGCGCCAGCTCCTGCCACCAGGTGATCGTCGACGGCGCCGCGCGCTGCCAGTCGGCCGGTACCGCGAAGGTGACCAGCGCATGGACGAGGTAGACCCCGCCGAGCCCGGCCCAGGCGGCCCGGCGGTGCCCGGAGCCGATCGCCGTACAGCAGGCGACCACCCAGCTCAGGAAGACCGGCCCGTACGGGTACCCGGCGGTCACGTACACCGCCGTGACCAGCGAGGTGCCCGCCACCACCGCCACCGGCCACCTGCGGCGCAGGACGAGCAGCGCGGGCCCGAGCAGCAGCAGGAGGTAGCCGAAGGCGTCCAGCGGGACCCGCCCGCTCTGGTGCCTCGCGGCCGCGGAGGACCCGACCACCTGGACCACCGCGACCACGATCGCCGCGGCCACCGGCCACCCCGCCTTGGCGGCCCGCACCCACGGCGGACGCCACGGCTCGGCGAGCCCGCCCGCAGGCGCGCCGAACCCGCCGGGGGGCGCGCCGAACCCGCCCGGAGGCGTCCAGCGGGACCCGCCCGGCGCGGGGTGCTCTCCCGGCACGGGGTGCTCCTCCGGCGGCCCGGAACCCGCCGACGGCGGCCGAGGTGTACGCGGCGTCATGCCCGGAAGGCTAGACCCCGCACACGCCCGGCCGCGTCACCCCGGAGTTGCGTTCGGGCGTACTCCCGCGGGAGTACGCCCGAACGCAAGCTCTACTCCCGGCTGCTGCTCCCCTCTACCCCTCCACCCTCGTGTCCGCCTCCACCTTCGCCTTCGCCTCCGCCTCATCGAAGGTCGCCGAGGCCTCCGGCCGGGCGAGCGTCACCACCAGCTCCCCGTCGTCCACCCCCGCGATCAACGTGTCACCCTCCTGCACGCTGCCGTCCAGCAACAGGTTGGAGACCCTGTTGTCCAGCTCCGACTGGATGGTCCGGCGCAGTGGCCGCGCCCCGAACTCCGGCCGGTAGCCCCGGTTCACCAGCCACTCCCGGGCCTCCTCGGTGACCTCCAGCCCCACGTCCTGCGCCTTCAGCCGGCGCCGGCTGCGGTCCAGCATCAGATCGACCACCTGGAGCAGGTCCTTCCGGGTGAGCGCGTGGAAGACGATCACCTCGTCGATCCGGTTGAGGAACTCCGGGCGGAACTGCGCCCGGAGGTCCCTCATCAGGTCGTCCCTGATCTCGTCGACGTCACCCGCGTGGTCGAGGATCCGCTGCGAGCCGATGTTGCTGGTCATGATGACCACGGTGTTGCGGAAGTCGACCGTGCGCCCCTGGGCGTCCGTCAGCCGCCCGTCGTCCAGCACCTGGAGAAGCAGGTTGAAGACGTCCGGATGCGCCTTCTCCACCTCGTCGAAGAGCAGCACGCTGTACGGCTTGCGGCGGACCGCCTCGGTGAGCTGGCCGGCCTCGTCGTAGCCGACGTACCCGGGCGGCGAGCCGACCAGGCGGGAGACGGTGTGCTTCTCCTGGAACTCGCTCATGTCGAAGCGGATCATCCGGTCCGGGTCTCCGAACAGCAGCTCCGCCAGCGCCTTGGCCAGCTCGGTCTTGCCGACGCCGGTCGGGCCGAGGAAGAGGAAGGAACCGGTCGGCCGCTCCGGGTCGCCCATCCCGGCCCGGCCGCGCCGCACGGCCTGGGCGACCGCCGTCACCGCCTGGTCCTGCCCGATGACCTTCCGGTGCAGGTGCTCCTCCAGCTTGAGCAGCCGCTCGCGCTCGGTCGCGTTCAGCTCGGCGACCGGGATGCCGGTCCGCCGCGAGAGCACCTGCGCGATGTCGTCCGCGGTGACCTCGACGACCTCCTCGCGGCCCTCGGCGATCGCGGCCAGCTCGTCCTCGGTCTGCCGCAACTCGGTCTTCAGGTTGGCCGCCCGCACGAACTCCTCGTCCGCGACCGCCTCCTCCAACTCCCGGCGCAGCTTGCTGATCCGCTCCTCAACCGGCATCGCCTTGGTCGAACCGCTCAGACTGCGCAGCCGCACCCGCGCACCGGCCTGGTCGAGCAGGTCGATCGCCTTGTCAGGCAGGAACCGGTCGCTGACGTACCGGTCGGAGAGGGTCGCGGCGGCATCCAGCGCCTCGTCGGTGAAGCGCACCTGGTGATGGGCCTCGTACGCGTCGCGCAGCCCCTGCAGGATCTCGATCGTCTCCCCGACGGTCGGCTCGGGCACCAGCACCGGCTGGAACCGCCGCTCCAGCGCGGCGTCCTTCTCGACGTGCTTGCGGTACTCGTCCAGCGTGGTGGCGCCGACCACACTCAGCTCCCCCCGGGCCAGGGCCGGCTTGAGGATGTTGCCCGCGTCCATCGAGCCGTCGCCGCCACCACCCGCGCCGACCACGGTGTGCAGCTCGTCCAGGAAGAGGATCACGCTCTTCTCGGCCGCCGTGACCTCGTCGATCACGCTCTTCAACCGCTCCTCGAACTCACCCCGGTACTTGGAACCGGCCACCAGCGCGGTGAGGTCGAGGGTGACCACCCTCTTGTCCCTGAGGCTCTGCGGCACCTCCCCGGAGACGATCCGCTGCGCCAGGCCCTCGACGATCGCCGTCTTGCCGACGCCCGGCTCGCCGATCAGCACCGGATTGTTCTTGGTCCGCCGGGAGAGGATCTCGACGGTCTGCTCGATCTCCTCGGCCCGCCCGACCACCGGGTCCAGCCGGCCGGAGCGCGCCTCCTCGGTGAGGTCCCGGCCGTACTCGTCCAGGGTCGGGGTCTGGCTCGGGTGCGCGCCGGTGCTGCTGCGTTCACCGCCCACGCCGCGCCCGTCCAGCACGGTGCGCAGCGCCTCCTGCGAGGGGGCCGCGTTGCGCAGGGCAGTGCCCGCGCCCGAGCGCTCCTCCTCCAGCAGGGCGCCGAGGATGTGCTCCGGCCCGATGTAGGAGGCGCCGGCGGCCTGCGACCGGGCGTGCGCGGCGAGCAGCGCGCGCTTCGCCGAGGGGGTGAGTGCGGGCCGCCCGTCCCGCTCGACCTCCGCGGTCCCGGTCGGCAGCCCGGAACTCAGGTCGTCGGCGAGCCGGTCCGGATCGACCCCCGCCCGCTCAAGCATCCGCCGTGAGGGCTCCACCCGGGTGGCCGCCCAGACCAGGTGCGCGGTGTCGAGGTCCCTGCTCCCGTCCTCGGCGGCGCGGTGCGCGGCGAGGGCCAGCAACTCCTGCGAGGACTCGCTCAACATCCGCCCGATCGGCACCCGCTGAACCGCCGGCGGGGAGGCCAGCGGGCTCATGCCGAAGAACCGGCTGAGCAGGTCGGAGAACGGATCGTTCGACCCGAACGGGGGCATCGTCACGGTGGATCACCTCTCCCAAACGATTTGAGCCCACACAAACACAGGCCCCGTTCACCCGCCTCCCGGGACGATCCGTTGGCGGCCCGGTGCCTCACCGCGTGCTTGCCTCAGCACATGCATGGCTCAGCGCATGCGTGCCTCACCGCGTACGTGCCTCACCGCAGGCGGGCCTCACCCCGTACGTGCCTCACCGCATGTGGGTCTCAGCCCGTGAAGTGGTCGAGCAGCACGCCCCCGCTGTACGTGACGACCATCGCAAGCATGCCGCCCGCGACGTTGCGCAGCACCGCCCGGACCACCCCGGCCCCGCCCAGCCGGGCACTCGTCCAACCCGACGCGGTGAGCGCCACCAGGACGGCGAGCACCGTCACCACCAGCCGCCAGGACTCCGGCGGGATCAGCACCGCGAGCAGCGGCACCAGCGCGCCCAGGGTGAAGGCCGCGGCACTGGCGACCGCCGCCTGCCAGGGGTTGGTGAGGGCCTTCGGGTCGATTCCCAGCTCGGTGTGCGCGTGCGCGGCAAGCGCGTCCCGCTCGGTGAGCGCCACGGCCACCTCGCGGGCGAGCCCGTCGTCCAGCCCGCTGCCGCGGAAGAAGTCGGTCAGTTCGTCCAGCTCACCCTCCGGGTCCTCCGCGAGCTCGCGCCGCTCCTTCGCCAACGCGGCCTGCTCGGTGTCCCGTTGGGTGCTGACCGAGACGTACTCCCCGGCCGCCATCGACATCGCCCCGGCCAGCAGCCCCGCCACACCCGCCGCAACCAGCGCCGTCCGCGACCCGGACGCGCCGGCGACACCGGTCACGATGCCCGCCGTGGACACCACGCCGTCGTTGGCGCCGAGCACGGCCGCACGCAGCCAGTTGAGCCTCGACGACAGTTCGGCCCGGCTGCTGCCGCCCTCGTCGGGCTTCGTCACCGCCACGGACCGCCGCCCATCCAGGACCACTCCCCGTCACTGCTCGGCGCTCTCCTCAGCCCCTCGATGGTCTCCCTGCCCGCCTGCGGCCGCACGCCGCCGCACGTCCGCCAGGAGCTTGCCCAGCAGTCCGACGAGCTGCTCCCGCTCCGACTCCGACAGCCCGCCGACCAGTTCGGCTTCCCGGCCCAGCACCACGTCCACCGACCGTTCGACCAACGCGTGCCCGTCCGCCGTCAGCGACACCAGGACGGCACGCCGCCCGCCCTCGCCCGCCTCCTCCGGCGCCCGCGCCACCAGCCCCTGCCGCTCGGCGCGGGCGACCCGCTGCGAAATCGCCCCCGCCGTCACCAGCGTGCGGCGGGCCAGCTCCCGGGTGGTGAGCGTGTACGGTGCCCCCGAGCGGCGCAGCACCGAGAGCAGGTCGAGCGTGGCCGCGTCGATCCCGGCCGCCCGCAGGGCCCGGCCCCGGTCGTCCGTGAACACCTTCGCCAGCCACCAGATCGGCGTCACGATCTCGATCGATCCGGTCGGCGTCCCGGGCCGCTCCCGCTGCCAGGCCGCGGCGATCCCGGCCGCAGTGATCCCGGCCGCGTTGCTCTCCACCATCGCGCACACCACCCTCCTGCTACGTTTAGACCTAAACATACTTCCGGGGGGAGTCACATGTCCCGCACCACCCCGCACACCACGCCGCACGTCACGCCGCACGTCACGCCGCACGCCAGCACGAACACCGTGCCGCGCACCGTGCTCGTCACCGGCGGCACCAGCGGCATCGGCCGCGCCGTCGCCGAACTCTTCGCCGCCACCGGCGACCGGGTCGTCCTCACCGGCCGGCACCCCGACACCGTCGAACGCACGGCCGCCGACCTGTCCGCCCGCGGCGTCGTCTGCGACGCCACCGACCCCGCCCAGGTCGCCGAACTCGCCGCCGGCCTCCCCGAACTCGACGTCCTCGTCAACGCCGCCGGCGGCCTCCCCGGCCCCGCCCCGGACGACCTCCCTCCGCTCGAAGCCCTGCTCGCCGGTTGGCAGGCCAACCTCGCCCAGAACCTCCTGACGGCCGTCCTCACCACCACCGCCGTCCGCCCGGCACTCGCGCCCGGCGGCTCGGTGATCAGCATCGGCTCCATCGGCGCCGAACGCCGCGGCGGCGCCTACGGCGCGGCAAAAGCCGCCCTGGCCGCATGGAACGCCGCGCTCTCCGCCGAACTCGGCCCGCTCGGCGTGACCGCCAACGTCATCGCCGCCGGCTACGTCGAGGGCACCGACTTCTTCCGGGGCGCCCTCACCCCCGAACGCCGCACCGCCCTCATCGCCGAGACCCACACCAACCGCCCGGGCACCCCCGCCGACATCGCCCACACCGCCCACTTCCTCGCCTCCCCCGGCGCCCGCCACCTCACCGGCCAGACCCTCCACCTCAACGGCGGCGCCCACACCTCCCGCTGACCCCGGCCCCCACCGCGCAATGCCAGGCAACCCCGGAGGCCGTACGGTCTCCGGGGCATCCCGGAAGCGTGGGCGCGGACGATGTGGCCGAACCTCGCCCCTCCCCTACCGGCCGGCGGCGTTCGCGAACCGCGCCGCCCGGGCATGCTGACCAGGTGTCAGGCGTAGGGCTTACGGCGTACGCGTCATGCGTCTGGGCCGGGGAGGGCGGAGCCGCGTGGAGGAACTGTCGGTCAGGCCATGGCGGAAGCCCGGCAGGTGGCGGCTGTACGTCAACAGAGCCGACTCCCGGGGTGCTTCGGTCGCATGGCTCGACTGCCTGACCGGCGTGATCGAGGTCCAGGACCCCGCGTCCGAGGCTGCCGCACTGGCGAAGGTCGAAGAGTGGTGCGCTGTCCACGGACAGTCCGTGCCCCCGCGGACCGTCAGACGCCGTGGAGGCGCAACCGTGCCGACGCCGCCCAGGGTGCCCGCGTCGCGGCAACGGGCCGGTACGCCGTTCCTGCCGCCGATGCGGGATGAGGACGACCTTTCGCTGAACGCCCCCGGAGCCGGGCTGGAAAGCATGCTCCGGCAGGAGGAACAGTCACACAACATCTGGGTTCGCCTGGTGGCCAAGGTGACCCGGAACCCGCTCGCCACCCCGACGACGCTCCTGGGACTGGAGGGCGAACGGATCGTCGGAGCCGCCCTGGAGCCGCTGAGGGCCTCGGGGTGGAAGGTCCTGCACGGCGTTCCGCTGCCCAGTGGGTCCGACATCGATCATGTGGTGATCGGCCCGCCCGGCGTCTTCACGATCAACACCAAGCACCACCCGGACGCCACCGTGCGGGTCGGCGACAAGATGGTCAGCGTCAACCGCAACAGCTTCCCCTACCTGGCGAACGCCGAGTTCGAAGCCTCGCGAACGACGGGGCTGCTGGAGGAGTGGTGCGGGTTCGAGGTACCGGTCCACCCGGTCATCGCCGTGGTCGGCGCCCGGAAGATCAGCCACGGCGGGGCGTCGTCCGTGCTCGTCGTCGCAGGCGAGCAGATCGCCTCGAACCTCCCGTCGGCACCAACGCGGCTCGCGCCGAGGCACGTTGACATGGTCTTCAGAGTCGCGCGACACCGCCAGGTCTGGAGCCGGATCGGCAGTCGCCACAGGAAGGCCCAGTAGCCCAACTCGCCCGAAGCACCCCGATGAGCGACCGGCCGTCGTGCCTGCGCACGCGTGGCGCTACTGCCTGCCGGAACGCTCCGAGCGGGCGGACGGCGGATACCCGAGAGCACGCCGAGGGGGTGCACGACCATCCCTCCACCTCGACACAGGCCTCCCTGGCCGACCCCTCCGGCCGGGGAAACTGTCACGCCTGGCCAGCATCCTGCACCTGCATAAACGTCGTGATCATTTAGGAGGAATTCAGGGGACCGACTCCCCCAAGTGAGCCATCTGGCGGACTCAGGCGCCCCGCAGAGGGACCGCGTTAACGAGACTGCGACTCCGGCCGGGCTGGCCGTGAACGCCCCCACAGCCACGCAGTGCCAGGACACTCAACACGACGCGCTCGGCCACACGAACCGGCTGCTCAAGCGCCGCCACCGATGTCAGCCCGAGATGGCAAAAGGCCCGCAGCATGATCGCTGCGGGCCTTTTGGGCCGGTGGGCGCGGACGGTTTCGAACCGCCGACATCTGCCTTGTAGGGCTTGGCGTGGGGCATCCGCCCTGACCTGCGGCGCGCCTGGTCTGACCGTTCCCTGGCCATCGCGCCCTCGGCGCCCGCGACCCACCGCCACATACCGCCCGATCTGGCACGCCTGTGGCACAGCCACTCGTGCGCCATCACCTGACGCCAGAGGTAGGCGGCGGAGTCGACTGACCGCCTCAGGACTTCCCACCTGGGACCGTCTTCACGTCCAGATCTCGGGCCCAGATGCACATAACCGCCGCGCGCCGGAGCATCGGAGTATGGGACTCATACAACTGGAAGCGTCAATCAGCGGCGGCTGGCAAGTGGTGCAAGCCATCCGGCAGGTTCCTTGGGATCATGAGAACATCGTGACCTTCGAGCCTGTTTCAGAAGCCGACGACGGTATCTTTCGCCGCAAACTGGAGCTGGCCGTCGCTGGCAAGCCAGCAGTCTGGGTGATCTTCGCAAGCGGCGATGCAGTGCTCTATGCCGGAGCGATGGGCCAGTTCCGGGTTACTGCGAGCCCGTCACAGTAGGTCAAGGCCACCTGGTGGTGAGCTCGAAAACGACGGAGCGACGACGCGAATCGCGCCGCCGGCACGTTTCCGGGTCATCGGACGCTCGCCGAGATCACCCCGGCACGGGTTCGCTCCTGGCTCTCCGCCCTCCTGGAGAACGGGGCCGGCGAGCCCTCGGTGGTCAAGGCGTACCAGTTGCTGCGGGGCATCATGAACACCGCCCTCGACGACGAGCTGATCCAGCGCAACCCGTGCCGGATCAAGGGCGCCGACACCTACGACGTCCCGGAACGGCCCGTCCTGTCCGTGGCCGAGGCGTTCGCCGTCGCCGACGCCATCGGACCGCGCCGGCGGGCCCTGGTCCTGCTGACCGCGTTCACCACGCTCCGCTTCGGTGAGCTGGCCGCGCTCCGCCGGCGGGACGTCGACCTGGCGAACCGGCTCGTCCGGGTGCAACGCAACCAGGCGGAGCTGAACAGCGGACGGCTCTACGCATGACAGCTGCCTTGAGCTGCCACCTTCCCCAGGATTGACTGGCGGTCCCACAGATGTCCCGCTGAACCTTGGTCCTGGGGTTTCGAGGAACCCTCCACTCGCCGGGACCACCTCCCATACGCTCCGTCATAAACCTTCCATGGGCGAGGCGGAGGCACTGACGTGAGTGGCGACATCGTCCAGCTGGTCGAGCAGGCCAGCCCATACCTGACAGCAGCCATGAGCGCCTACGGCGGGGTCGCCCTGGCCCGGGCCGAAGACAGTGCCGCAGAAGCGACCGCCAACCTCGGCCGGCGCTTCCTGCAAGCTGTCTGGCGCCGCCGCACAGAACGGGAACAAGCCGCCCTCGAAGCCGCGATCCACGAAGCAGCCGAAGACACCGACGACCCCGACGCCACAGCCGCACTGCGCCATCAGATCAAGCGAGCCATCCGCGAAGACGCCGACCTGCTCAAGGAACTCGCCGCCCTCCTCCCCACGCCGGCTTCCGGGTCGGTGACCATCACCGCCTCCGGAGAACGCTCCGTCGCCGCCCACGCCATAGGCACCGCCATCACAGGTGATCACACCCAGCTCACCTGGCCCCCGGCCCGCCAGGGGGCCAGTGCGTGAGCAACGAGGCAGCCGGTGAGCGGTCCATCGCCGCGCAGAACATCACCAACGCATTCACCGGCGATATAGCCGGCCAGTACGGCGACTACAGCCAACAGCACAACTACTTCCACAGCCCACCCCGCACGCCCGTGCGGTGGCCTCACCAGGTAGGCGTGCTTCCGCCGCGGGCCGACTGCTTTCGCGACCGGGCAGAGACAGCCTGGCTCAAGACCGCGCTGGCCTCCGGAGGTACGGCGGTCGTCGAGTCCGCAGACGCCGTACCGACGGGAGGAGTACTGGTCGGGATGGGCGGGGTAGGTAAGACCCAGCTCGCCGCTGACTACGCTCGCACGGTGTGGCAGGCGGGCGAGCTGGACGTGCTGGTGTGGATCACCGCGAGCAACCGCAGCGCCGCAGTGACTGGGTACGCGCAGGCCGCCACCGCGCTCCTGGCCGCCGACCCCACCGACCCGCAGGCCGCCGCCGAGGCATTCCTTGCCTGGCTCGAACCCGCCCCCCAGCGGCCAGCGTGCCGATGGCTGATCGTCCTGGACGATGTCACCGACCCTGCCGACCTGCACGGACTATGGCCGCCGACCAGCCCCACCGGGCGCACCCTGGCCACCACCCGCCGCAAGGATGCAGCCCTGACCGGCCACCACCGACGCATGATCGAGGTCGGCCTGTTCATACCAGCCGAAGCGCTCGCCTACCTCACCAACGCCCTGGCCACCCACCAGCGCCACGAACCCGAGCAGCAGCTCGCCGGCCTCGCCGAGGACCTCGGCCACCTGCCGCTCGCCCTGGCTCAAGCCGCCGCCTACCTCGTCGACGCCGACATCAGTTGCGCCGACTATCGCGCCCTGCTCGCCGACCGCGCCACCACGCTCACCGACGCTTCCCCAGAAGCACTCCCTGACGGCCAAACCCACACCATGGCCGCCGCATGGGCTCTGTCCATCGAGCGGGCTGATGCCCTGCGCCCCGCAGGACTAGCCCAGCCCATGCTCCAGCTCGCCGCCTTTCTGGATCCCAACGGAATCCCCACCGATGTTCTGACCAGCGAGCCCGCTCTAGCGCACCTAACCAGCCACCGTGGTGTCGGTCCCCAAGTCACAGCCGGCCAGGCGGCACAGGCATTGCGGGCACTGAACCGACTCAGCCTGATTGATCACACCCCCCGGGACCAACGCCATGCGGTCCGGGTTCACCAGCTCATCCAACGCGCCGTACGCGACACCCTCATTCCCGACCAGCACCAGCGACTCGCCCGCACCGCCGCCGACGCTCTGATCGCCGTCTGGCCTGCGATCGAACGCGACACCGCCCTCGCCGCAGCGCTGCGCGCCAACACCGCCGCTCTAATCACCTGCGCCGACGAGGAGCTGCACCGACCGCATGAGCACCTGGTGCTGCAGCGGATAGGCCGCAGCCTCGGCGAAAGCGGCCAGGCCGCAGCAGCCCGCGACCACTTCCACCACCTCACTACCGTCGCGACCCATCATCTCGGCTCGGAGCACCCCGTCACTCTCGCCCATCGGGGCACCCTCGCGTACTGGCAAGGCGCGGCGGGGGATTCGGCTGGTGCCACGGCGGCCTTCGCCGACCTGCTGCCCGCCTTGGTTCAGGTGCTGGGCACAGAGCACCCCGACACCCTCACCACTCAGGCTAACCTCGCCTCCCTGCGAGGGAGGGCCGGGGATCCGGTGGGCGCCACAAAAGGCTTCACCGAGCTACTGAACGACCAAATCCGGATACTGGGCCCGGACCACCCCGACACCCTCTCCACCCGGGCCAACCTCGCCCACTGGCAAGGAACGTCTGGGGACCCGACTGGCGCCACGAAAGGCTATGCCGGGCTACTGAACGACCAGGTCCGGGTACTTGGCCCGGACCACCCCGACACCCTGTACGCCCGGGGCAACCTCGCCCACTGGCAGGGGAAGGCAGGCGATCCGGCCGGCGCCGCAACCGCTCTGGCCGCGCTGCTGAAGGACCAGGTCCGGGTGCTGGGCCCAGACCACCCCGACACCCTCTCCACCCGGGCCAGACTCGCCCGCTTGCGGGGCGAGGCAGGGGATCCGGGCGGCGCCGCCACGGCCCTCGCAGAGCTGCTGAGCGATCGGATCCGGGTGCTGGGCCCGGACCACCCCGACACCCTCATCACCCAAGGCAACCTCGCCCACTGGCGGGGCGAGGTCAGGCGCATGTCCGATGAGGCGTTAGATATACAACGCTAGTTGCCACTCGGGAACCAATAGGAAGTGCGCAACCCCGCAAGGGTGACCGGCAGAGGCCGGTTGACCCGCCGCTTTACAGACCACGCACCACGACCGCCCTTAACTGCACTCATCGCCAAAAGCCGCAACAACCTCGCCACCGCACCAGACGGTCACCTTCCTGGAGGCGGCTCGCCCGGACCCGCTGTACACGGCGTTCGTACTGGCCATCACGCTGGGCCTGCGGCGCGGCGAGGTCCTGGGGCTGCGCTGGAGTGACATCGACCTGGACGGCCGCACGCTCACGGTTCGGAACCAGCTCCAGCGCGTCCAGAAGGAGCTGTACGCCGACAGCACGAAGAACCGTCGGACGCGCGTGATCCCGCTGCCAGCGATGTGCATCGCCCCGCTTCGCTGGCGCCGGATCCAACAGGCCGGACAGCGCGCCGCCGCCGGGAAGGAGTGGGAGGACACCGGGTACGTGTTCACCACGCGGAGCGGCCAGCCGATCGAGCCCCGGAACCTCAGCCGGTCGTTCGAGCGGATCGGCGCCGACGCCGGTCTGCCGCGCATTCGACTCCACGACGCGCGGCACGGGTGCGCGACCATCCTGTTCGCGGCCGGGGTCGCACCGCGGGTGGTGATGGAGATCCTGGGGCACTCGCAGATCGCCGTGACGATGAACGTCTACACCCACGTCTCCGAGGACACCCGGCGGGAGGCTCTGGGGCACATGGACCGCCTGCTGAAGCGGAGGCGGCCAACGGGCTGACATCAGCGGTTGCCGTCAGTTGTTGCAGTCAAAAGGCCCGCAGCATGATCGCTGCGGGCCTTCTGGGCTGGTGGGCGCGGACGGTTTCGAACCGCCGACATCTGCTTTGTAAGAGCAGCGCTCTACCACTGAGCTACGCGCCCCCGGCCGTGGCCCGGGGTGGGCAACGGCGACTGCCTAGGGTACCCGGTCCCGGGGGTGGTGTGGTGCAGGTGGTCGGGGAGTGGGACGGGTGGGGTGCCGGTGGGGTGGGGTGATCGGGAAGAATGGGGGGCGGATCAGCGGTCGGAACAGGGAGCGCGCAGTGAGGGTGGCCGGCGGGAGCAGGCGGGGGCGGCGACCGGGGAGTGCTGTGGCCGAGGCGCTGGTGTTGCCGCTCGTGGTGGCGGGCGCGCTGGGGGCGGCCGTGGCGTCGGCGTTCGGAAGCGCCGGGGGCGGCCGGGGCGGCGGCTGGTGGGGGCGGCGTGGTGGCGAGGGCGTGCGGGCGGACGCCCGGGCGGCCCGGGACGCTGCACAGCAGGCGTTCTACGAGCTGGACTCGACGCAGCGCGAGGTGCGGCTGGCCGTGGAGACGGTGCGCGCGGCGGAGGACGGCGCGGCCGCCCGGCAGGCGGCGGCGGACTTCGCGGCGATCTCCGGCCGGGTCGACCAGGTGACCGTGAACTACCTGGCGGCGCTGGACGCGCACGACCTGGACGCGGAGGAGCTGGAGTCCGGGGCGGCGGCGCGGGCCCGGCACCAACTGGAGGACGTGAAGGGGCAGCTCGGGCAGGCGTTGGCGGAGCTGAACGGGTTCCTGCAGCGGTTGCAGCCGTCGCTTCAGCACGCCGAGTCGCAGCTGATGCGGGTGACGCCGGCCGTGGAGCAGGCCAAGCGGGCTCTTCTGGCGGCGACCACCGCGCTCGAGTCCGTGCGCGGGGCGGGCCTGAAGGCGGACGACCTGGCGGCCCGGCTGGCCGAGCTGGCGCCGGAGCTGGGCCGGCTGAACGAGGGCGCCGGTCGGCACGGGGTGGCGGCGACGCTCCGGCGCGCGGAGCAGGTGAAGGAGCGGGCCGACGCGATCGCGGCGGACGCCTCGCACCTTCCGGAGCGGGCGCGGGAGATCGACCGGCGGGTGGCCAGTCTGCGGACCAGGATCCAGGCGCTGGAGACCAAGGCCGCCACGGTGGAACCGGCGCTGAGCGAGTTGCGCCGACGGTTCTCCACCGCGTGCTGGCAGGACCTCCAGCGGGTGCCGGACCAGGTGGCGGAGACGGGGCGCGCGGCGGAGCAGAAGCTCACCGAGGCGGCGCGGGCGCGCGACGAGCAGCGTTGGGCGGACGCGACGGGCGCGATCGGTACCGTGCGCGCCCTGCTGGACACCGCGGACGGCTCGGTGGTCGCCGTGAACGAGCGGCTGCGGCAGCTGAACGAGGTGCAGCACGACCCGAACCGGGAGATCGAGCGCACCCGCTTCGCCCTGCGCGACGCCCAACGGCTGGCGATGGCGGGCCGGCAGGCGCCGGACCCGCGGCACGCGGGCCCGCTGGACGCGGCGGTCGGGCGGCTCGACCGGGCGGTGGCGGAGCTGGAGGCGGCCGGCCGGCACCCCGACTACTGGCACTTCCTGACGGAGCTGGCAAGCGTGCGGGAGACGGCGGCGAAGGTGGTGGAGCTGATCCGCGGGGACATCGGCGGCCACCGGTAGCGCGGGCCTCCGCCGGAAGTCACTGGCCTCCGAACGGGGAGAACCACAGGTCAGCGGCCACAACCCCCCGGTTACCCGTGAGTAACTTTGTCGGGTAGAGTCCCGCCATGGCTCGTAAGCGCAGCATCCCGGCCCGCACGCTCCGGCGCGGGATCAACTTCTGGCCGCCGTTCCTGTTCGCCGGAATCCGGGTGCTGACCCTCTCGGACGACTTCCGGCGGACGAAGGTCCGGCTCAGGCTCGGGCGGCTGAACCGCAACTACGTGGGCACGCACTTCGGCGGCTCGATCTTCGCGATGACCGACCCGTTCTGGATGCTGCTGGTGATGGAGAACCTCGGCCGCGACTACATGGTCTGGGACGCGGCGGCCGAGATCACCTTCGTCTCGCCCGGCCGGGGTGACGTCTTCGCCGAGTTCGTGCTCACCGAGGACCGGCTGGCCGAGATCCGCGAGCTGACCCAGGAGGGCAAGAAGGCCCTGGTCTGGTTCGACACCGAGGTCCTGGCGGCGGACGGCTCGGTGGTGGCCCGGGTGCGCAAGCAGCTGTACGTACGGGAGAAGCGCCGCACCGCCTGAGGCTGGGTACCCTGCCGGTATGCCACGTTACGACTTCCGCTGCCGCTCCTGCGGCGCCACCTTCGAACTCCGCCGCACGATGGCGCAGGCCAACGACCCGGCGGTCTGCCCGCAGGGACACGAGGACACCGTGAAGCTGCTGTCGGCCGTCGCCGTCACCGGCGGAGCCTCCGGCGGCGCCGCCCAGCAGGCCCCGTCCGGGGGCGGGGGCGGGGGCTGCTGCGGCGGCGGTTGCTGCGGCTGACGCCGGTACCGGGCGGGGCGGCCCTGACGCCGGCACCGGGCACGCCGGGCACCGGGCCCGGGCGCACCAGCGCCAGGCAGGGCAACCCCGCCACCACCACTGAACGGACCAGTCATCGCCACCGCCGAACGGAACGGTCGGCGCGCAGCCGAAACGGTCAGCGCGCGACGACGGCGTCCACCTCGCCCCGGACCCGGGCCAGGAACTGACGGACGATCTCCTCCCCCGCCGCCACGCCCACCTGGTCGAGGGCCGTGACGCCGGGGGCCGTCCAGCCGCTGTCGGCGAGTTCGCCGTGGCCGGGGCGCCAGCCGAAGTCGGCGGCGAGCAGCAGGTCGGCGTCGAGCAGCGAGTCGCCGGCCGCCAGCACGGTGGCCCCGCCGACCCGACGCTCGACCTCGGCCAGGGCGGCGCTCTTGCTGAGCGGCGCCGGCACCGCGTACACCTTGCGGCCCTGCAACGAGACGGCCCAGCCGCGCTCGGCACACCAGCCGGTGAGCTCCTCCAGCCAGCCGGCCGGCAGTTCGGCGCGCTCCACGACCAGGTAGGCGAAGAGGTCGTCGGCGACCCGGCGCTTGTGCGTCCACTCCGGGTCGGCGCAGAGCGCCAGGTGCTCGACCACCTCGGCCAGCGGCACCGACGCGGCGGCCAGCCGGCCGGCCACCTCGGCCTGCCAGTCCTCGTCCGGCACGCCGTCCACGAGCAGCCGACCGCCGTTGCTGCAGATCGCGTACGAGGGTATCCAACCGGGCGTCGGGCCGGGCAGGTTGACCCGCTCGTACTGCGTCCTGGTCCGGGTGGTGGCGGGGACGAGAAGGGCCTCCCGGGCCAGCTCCACCATCAGGGCGGCGGCCTGCTCGGTCATGAACGAGAGCGCCTTGCCGTCGTGCACCTCGACCGAGAGCAGCCGCGGGGCGAGCCGGTCGGGCACGTCCAGGGCGAGGGCGCGGTTGGAGTAGATCAGGGTGCGGTCGAGGTCGCTCGCGACCAGGAAACCACTGGGACTGCTCATCGGGCTCAGGACTCCTTCACCAGGACGGCCGTGCCGGAGGCACCGGTCGCTCCCCGACTGTAGCGGGGGTGGATCAGACCCACGCAGGAGTACGGCAGGTCGTCCACCTCCTCGACGGGGACGCCGCGTTGGGCGGCGAGCAGGCGGACGTGGTCGAGGTCGGCACCGGCGCCGCGGCGGGCCAGCACCCGCCAGGGGACGCGGCGCAGCATGACCCGGGTGGTCTCGCCGACGCCGGGCTTCACCAGGTTGACGTTGTCGATGCCGTACTCGGCGCTGATCCGCTCGACGGCGGCCCAGCCGGCCCAGTCCGGCGTGCGGTCCTCGGCGGCGAGCCTGGCCGCGGCGCCGGCGGCCTCCTCCCGGACGTCGGCGAAGTGGTCGGCGACGGTGTCCAGGAAGGCCTCGGAGACGTCGCCGCCGGCCAGGTCGGTGTAGTGCTTGGCTCCGTGGAAGTCGTCCGGGCCGATCAGGTCGGCGCGCAGCACGGTACGCGAAATCAGGCCGGAGACCGTGGAGTTGAGGCAGGCGGACGGGATCAG
Organism: Kitasatospora sp. NPDC056181; assembly: GCF_042266225.1. NCBI lineage: Bacteria > Bacillati > Actinomycetota > Actinomycetes > Kitasatosporales > Streptomycetaceae > Kitasatospora > Kitasatospora sp. NPDC056181. The sequence continues at coordinate 38,112 of NZ_JBHJUK010000027.1, read as the reverse complement.
GAAGTCGTCCCGGGTGCCGTAGGTGCGTACGCAGCGGCCGGGGTCGGCGAGGACGGCCAGCTCGGGGTTGAAGGCGGAACCGGCCAGGGCCTCGGCGAGTTCGCGGGTGATCGCGCCCTTGCCGGTCCAGCCGTCGACGAACACGACGTCGGGGGCGTGGTGGTGGGCGTCCAGGTAGCGCAGGGCGACCGGGTCGATGCCGCGGCCCCGGATGATCGAGACGGCGTAGTGCGGGGTGTCCAGGCCGTGCGCGAAGGCGAGCCAGCGCCGGATCAGGACGCCGACCGGGGTCCCGGCGCGGGCCAGCGAGGCGAGCACCAGGCCGCGGCCGCGCTCGCGCACCAGCGTCTCGGCGACGGTGCCGACCGCGAGCGCGATCCTGCGGGCGGAGACCCGCAGGGCCTGGTGAAAGAGCTCCTGGTACTCGGGGCTGGGCTGGTACTCGACCGGCAGCGACTCGGCGTAGTGGGCTCCGCCGCTCTGGACGGCCTCCTCCCGCTCCTCGGTGGGGGCCTCCAACGGGACGTCGGAGAGGTCCTTGAGCAGCCAGGCCACCTCGTCGGGGCGGTAGGAGGAGAACCCGGGGCCGTGCAGCGGACTGGGCAGACCAGCCGCCGAGCCGGGCAGACCAGCCGCCGGGCCGGCCGAAGGGGCGACCTCCGGGCCGACCGCCAGGTCGGCCGAAGGAACGGCCGCCGGACGGGACGGACGGGACGGACGGTGCGACGGCAGGACGGCGAGCACCACCCGGTCGGTGACCTGCCGCAGCTGCGTCAGCAGGGCCCGCTCGCCCTCGTGCAGCGCGGGGGTGTCGGCGACGTCGTCGACCACCAGCACGACGGCGTCGAAGCGGCGGGCCGGGTCGGCGCCGGGGGCGACGTTGTAGGCGAAGCGCTCTCGCGGCGCGGAGTCGTCCGGGTCGTCGTGGGCGGGGAAGGCCAGCCGGGTGCGGATGGCGTAGCCGGGGTCGTCCACGGCGAGGACGGGCGAGCGGGTGGTGGTGGAGTAGCGGACGCGCTCGCCACCGTCGGGCAGGAGGTCCGCGAGGGCGCCGGCCAGGCGCAGCGGCGCGTACATCAGTTCCTCGAAGCCCAGCACCAGCACGCGCCCGCCGTCCCCGACGGGCTCCAGCGCCTCCGCCAGCCGGGCGGCCAGGTCCGGCAGCGCGGCTTCGAGACGGCCGCGGTGCTCGGCGGTGAAGCCGTGCCGGCCGCCGTCCGGGAGGCCCGCGGGCCAGTCCAGGGCGGCCCGGACCAGCGGGGCGGGCGCGGTGGACGGCAGCGCCGGGGCCGGGCCGGCCTCGGCAATCAGGCGCTCGGCGCGGTCCAGGATGTCGGCGGGCAGCTCGACGCCACCGCTGGCGGCGGCCACCAGGTCGAGGCGGGTGCCGAGTTCGGCGGCGGTGTCGGCCAGCCGTCGGCGGTCGGCCTCGTCGCGCAGGTCGACCAGGGCCACCACGACGTAGTGGCCGCGCGGGTTGGTGCCGTGCAGCTCGCGGATGGTGTTGAGCACCGTGTTGCCGGTGGAGAACTCGTCGTCGACCAGGACCAGCGGGCCGTCCCCGGCGAGCAGCGCGGGGTCGGCGGGCAGCAGCAGGTGGGAGGTGGCGTGCGAGTGCTCCTCCTCGAAGCCGCCGACCGGGGCCACCCCGTCCACCGCACGCCGGGTGGAGTGCAGGTAGGGGGCGTCCAGGCCGTCGGCGACGCTGTGGCCGAGCCCGGTCGCGGTCTCGGCGTAGCCGAGCACGACGGCACGCGCGGCCGCGTCCTCGCCGAGCAGCTCGCGGACCCGGCGGCCGAGGTCGAGGCCGGAGCCGTGCACCACCGACGGTCGCTGCGGAACGTGCTTGCCGAGCACGGTGGAGACCAGCAGGTGGGCGCGCTTGCGGTTCTCACGCAGAGCCAGGCCGACCAGTTCGGGGAGCCGGTCGGAGCCGGTGAGGCCGACGCCGGCCCGGTCCGCCACCCAGCGGCCGGTCCACTCTTGCTGTGCTGTCACTACTGGTCCTGCCTTCGATGGTGCGAGTCGTGCGGGTTGCTTCGGGTCCGACGGGTCGTTCGGCTCCTGCAGATCATGCGGGCCGTACGGGCCGTACGGGCCGTACGGGCCGTACGGGCCGTACGGGCCGTACGGGTCGTGCGGGCCGTGCGGGCCGTTCGGTCCGGACGGGCCACTCGGCTCATACGGATCATGCGGGCCGTTCCGTCCGGACGGGCCACTCGGGCCGCTCGGCTCGTCCGGGCCGTGCGGTGCTGCGGACGGGTCCTGCGGGTTGGGCCGGCCGGGACGGGTGGTGCGGGCACGGCGGGTACCGTCCTCAGCCACAGAGGCAGGCCGAGAGCAGCTCCGCGAAGCTGACGTCCTCCCGGGCCACCCCGAACACCTCGGCGCGCAGCAGCACCCGCTCCGCCCAGGCCCGGTGGGGCTTGGCCTCGTTCATCTTGTTGGTGTACGCCGAACGCAGCACCCCGCCGCCGTGGCGCTCCCGGTCGAGGATGTCCCGGGCGTCGGAGTACTCCTCGTGCGTGACCACCGAGAGGGCGTGCACGGCGGGGACGTGGCTCGGGTGGATGCAGGTCTTGCCGAGCAGGCCGTTGGCCCGGTCCAGCTCGAACTCGCGGATCAGGCCGTCCAGGTCGTGCTCGATGATCCGCTGCCGGACGGCCTCCCCGGAGGGCTCGGCCTCGGCGAACGGGGTGCGGCGCAGCTGGGGCTTGAACATCCGCTCCTGGACCGGGAAGTACTCCCAGACCGGCCCGGTCACGGTGAACCCGGTGCCGTCGGCCCGGCCGAGCACGTTGACCACGTCCCCGATCACGGCCGCGACCAGGGCCACGTCGTACGCGGTCAGGTCGGGCGAGCGGCGCAGGCCGTACGCGGAGCAGAGGTCGGTGACGCCGAGGCGGACGGCGAGGACGCGTCCGCGGTACTTGTCGAGCAGCCGGGCGATGCCGAAGAGCTGCTCACGGCGGGTCTCCAGGTGGGCGAGCTCGGGGGACTCCAGGACCGGCATCGCGAAGAGCCGGCGGCCGGTGGCGGCCTCGGCGGCGGCGAGGGCCTCCAGGTACGCGCCGCCGTTCTCGTCGGTGAACTTCGGCAGCACGAAACCGGTGAGCAGCCCGATCGCCGGGCCGAGCCGGCCGGCGAGGTCGGTGATCTGGGAGGCGGTGCGCACTCGGATGAAGAGAAGGGGCAGGTCCTGTGTGCAACTGGTGGAGATATGAGCGGCTTCCGGGGTATCCCGGGGGGCGGCCCCGAGAGCCTCCGCGCCCCCGCCCGACCGCTCGCCGGGCTGCCTGCCGGACAGCTCGCGGGACAGCTCGCCCGCCAGCTCGTGGGACTGCTCGCGGGACAGCTCGCCGAGCTGCGCGACCAGGTTGGCCTCTGCCGCGGTCACCTCGTGGTCGGCGATCGAGTCCTCCAGGCAGAGCACCATCGAGACCACGCCCCGGGCCGCCTGCTTGCGGATGTCCGCTCCCAGGGTGGGCCTGGTGGCCGGGCTGTAGAGGGTCGCACCGAGCGCGGTGGCCAGCACGTCCGCCTCACTGTCCGGGGAGAAGGCCCGGGGCTGTTCGAGGAAGAGCCGGCCGCGTACGTCGTCGGCGAGGTGGCCGAAATGGCGCATGGTGCTCTCCTCAGGGGTTGCGGCCGCCGGTCTGGGCGGGTGCGAAAGGACTCGGCGGGTGCGGAAAGGCTCGGCGGGGGCGGCGGGACTCGGGCAGGCGCGAAAGGGCTCGGCGGGTGAGGCGGGGCTCAGCGGATGAGACGGGATGCTCGGGCAGGCAACCCGGGCGGGTGGGCGGTGCGGTGCCCGGGTGCGCCGGGGCGGTCGGGCAGGGGGCGGGCGGCAGCGGTCTGGCTCGGGGCGGGGCGGGCGGAGGGGGCGAGCTGGATACAGGACGCCGGGGGCGGAGGGGGCGGTCGGACCCGGCCCCGGAGCGCGGGGCCTCACCATGGTTAACCGACCCGCCCGGCACAGTCGTTCCCGGGCTCGCGCGTCTGACACCCCCCTGCCGGACCCCCCGGAGGCCCCTGGCCGCCAATCGTACGGACGACTTCCGGTCGAATGTGGTTCCGAAACATCGAATTCTCGGAAGGTTACCCTCCGCTTCACAAAGCGCAAGCGTTGGCAAAGTCCCACCGTTTCACCACCTTCGGTCACGTTGTCCGAAGGGGTGGCGAACAGGCAGGATGGTCGGCTATGACGCACGTGATGGCCAAGGGCGCCAACATCGCACTGCCGGTGGCGGCGGTCCGCGCCGTGCTGCGCTGGAGCGCCACGCCCGGTGCGCCGGACGTGGACGCTTCCGCGCTGCTGCTCGGCGCGGACGGCAGGGTCCGTTCGGATGCAGACTTCGTCTTCTACAACCAGCCGCGCCACCCCACCGGTCTGGTGCGCCATCTGCCCAAGCAGCAGACGTCCGGCGGCACCGAGATCGCCGACACCGTCGAGGTCGAGATCGGCAAGCTGCCACCCGAGGTGGACCGGGTGGTACTGGCCGGTTCCTCCGAGGGCGGTTCGTTCCGCTCGGTGACCGGGCTGCGGGTACTGCTCTTCGACGCCGCCGGCGGCGAGGGCGCGGCGGCGCTCGCCGAGTTCGCGATCCCGGAGGCCGACGACGTCACCGCGCTCGTCGCGGGCGAGCTCTACCGCCGGGCCGGCTCCTGGAAGTTCCGGGCCGTCGGCCAGGGGTACGCCTCGGGGCTGATCGGCCTGGCGACCGACTTCGGCATCACCGTCGAGGACGACGCGGCCGCCTCCGCGGCTGCGGGGTCCGCCGCTCCGGTCACCCCCGCGGTGGACCCGCGTACCGCGGTACCGGACCCGCGCCCGGCCGGCCGGGCCGAGCCCGGCACGTTCACCCTGGCCCCGGCCGTCCCCCAGCCGCCCACGGCGGCACCGGCCGTGCCCGCCAACACGCCCCCGCCGCCGACAGCCCCGCCCACCATGCCGCCGACCGTCCCGCCGGCGCCACCGGCTCCCCCGACCCGGCAGCCGGCGTACGGCTACCCCCAGCCGGCCCCGCAGCAGGCCGCACCGCACCAGTCCGCGCCGCACCAGCAGGGGGGTTACGGCTACCCGCCGCAGGCCCCGCGCTCCGGATACGGCTACCCTCAGCCGCAGCCGCAGCCCTACCCCCAGCCCCAGCAGGCGCCCAACCAGCCGCCTCCCGGCTACGGCTACCCCCAGCAACCGCAGGCCCCGCAGCAGCCCCAGCAGGCCGGCGGCTACGGCTACCCCCAGCCGAACACCGGCCCGCAGCCCCAGCAGCCCCCGGCCGCCGCCGAGGAGTTCGCACTGCCGCCGCAGGGCCCGCAGTTCCAGCCGCGCTGAGACCGGGTCCGGCCGGGGCAACCGCCCCGGTCACCCGGCCCTCCGGCCACCCGTGACGACACCCGACGCGCCAGCGCCCCCGCGCCCGTGACACCCGGCGCCCCGGCGCGCCCGTACCAGCACCCGGCGTGCCAGCGCACGACGGCACAACCGCGCCCCTGCCCGACCCGACGCGCCCCGCCCGCTCCCGTCCGCCCCGGCGCCCGCCCCCGTCTGCCTGCCTGAGCCCCGCCTACGCCCCTACTCCGGTCCCGAAGGCCCCGAGGACCCCGAAGCGCCCTTGTACCCGCGCTGCCACTGCATCCCGAAGCCGTAAAGCCGGTCGATGTCCGCCTGGAACCCGTTGACGTACCGCACCTCGCGCCGGACCGTCAGCGTGTTGTCCCCGGTGTTCTCGATCAGCACCACCGCGCACGAGCGCGCCGCCGCGGCCCGCTCCTCCAGCTTGATCTCGATGCGCGGGCCGGTCTGCGGCACGATCGTCACCACCGCGTTGGCCTGCTCGAATGCGGGCGTGCCGTCGTAGATGTAGACGAAGATCAGCAGCCGCTTGAACTGGTCCTTCTTCTCCAGGTTGACGTACATCGTCTCCCCGGAGGGCGCCCCGTACTGGTCGTCGCCGCTGAGCTTGATGTAGGGGACCCGCTGGAGGTCGCCGAAGAGGCCGCCGAGCGGCTGGACCACGCCGCGGCTGCCGTCGGAGAGCTCGTACAGGCAGGCCAGGTCGAGGTCGACGTTGACCTGCGCCGCCTGCTGGGAGTCCGGCTCCATCGGGCTGAGGATGCGCGGGCTGAACAAGCGCTTGAGGGTGTCCCGGCCGGACGGGCGCGGGGCTCCTATCCGGGTGGTCCAGTGCAGGTTGACGTAGAGGTAACCGGTGGTGGCCGCAGCCCCGGTGATCGCGTGCTGCGGCGTCGACTTGGTGAGCGTGACCTTGTGCTGCCCGCCCGGGTCGAGGGTGTTCCGCTCCCCGCGCAGGTACTCCCAAATCGAGGCCATCCCAGTCCTCCCCCTGGTACCGCCAGTCGATCTGACGGACCACCGCTCCATGATCGGGCATCAGCCCGCCCGCCGGGTAGCCGAACTTCCCAACCGGCGGGCTCGCTACCCGTCCCCATACCCCGAACACCGGCGGGCACCACCGGCGGGCACTACCGGGGAGCCCGCCGACGACCGGCACCGGCGGGTCGGTTGACCGGTCGAAGCTCCCCTCCCGTAACATGCCGCCCCTTCGGACGCGATATCGTCTAGCCGCACAGGTGTCCCGTCCGCCCCCTTGCCCGGGTGGGACGGGCGCGCCGAGAGCAACGACGCACCGTCAGGCCCGGTCCCGGGGAGGGAACCTGACCGCCTGTGTCCATGTGCCCCCTGTCCCCTGCGGAAACCCGAGGCCCGACCCGCAATGAACCTGACCTCCATACAGCTGGTCTGGACCGTCATCGGCGGCGCAGCCCTGCTGTTCACCGCCATCCTGGTGGCGACGCTGCGCTTCAAGAACACCGGCAAGACCGAGGACTCGGGCGACTCCTGGGAGCGCAGCGAGGAGCGCCGTCGGCGCAAGGAGATGATCTACGGGATCTCCTCCTACGTCCTGCTGTTCTGCTGCGCCGGCGTCGCGGCCGCGCTGTCGTTCCACGGCCTGGTGGGCTTCGGCAAGGAGAACCTGGGTCTCTCCAACGGCTGGGAGTACCTCGTCCCGTTCGGCCTGGACGGCGCGGCGATGTTCTGCTCGGTGCTCGCCGTGCGCGAGGCCAGCCACGGTGACGCGGCGCTCGGTTCGCGCCTGCTGGTCTGGGTCTTCGCGATCGCCTCGGCCTGGTTCAACTGGGTCCACGCCCCGCGCGGTGTGTCGCACGACGGCGCCCCGCAGTTCTTCTCCGGCATGTCGATCTCGGCCGCGATCCTGTTCGACCGGGCGTTGAAGCAGACCCGCAAGGCCGCGCTCCGCGAGCAGGGCCTCGTGCCGCGCCCGCTGCCGCAGATCCGCATCGTGCGCTGGCTGCGCGCCCCCCGCGAGACCTACGCGGCCTGGTCGCTGATGCTGCTGGAGAACGTCCGCAGCCTGGACGAGGCGGTCGAGGAGGTGCGCGAGGAGCGCCAGGCCAAGGAGGCCGCCAAGCTGCGTGCCCGTAGCGCCGACCGCCGCGAGCGCGCCGAGCTCAAGGCCATCTCCCGCCAGGGCGGCATGCTCGCCCGGGCCCGTGGTGGCCGCCAGGTGCCCGCGCTCACCGCTGCCGGCGACGGCCCGAGCGCTACGGAGCCTGCCCTAGCCGCTGACGCCGACGCCACCACCCAGAACGCCGCCTCCTCGCTGGAGCCCGCCCCGCTGAGCGCCCTGGAGACCGGCCGCCGCCCGCGCGCCGCCGTCGGATCCTCGTCGCTCAGGTCCTCGTCGCTCGGCTCGTCCTCCTCGGGTTCCTCCTACGACTCGGGCTCCTCCTTCGGCTCGGGTTCCTCCTACGACTCGGGCTCCTCGTACGGCTCGTCCTCCTCGTTCGGTTCCTCCGACGAGTCGTACCGCAGCAGCAGCTCCTCGTCCTCGTCCTATCGCAGCTCGTCCATCGACCTGACGGCCGACGACGACACCCTGTCGATGCCCAAGCTGGACTCGCTGGAGCGCAAGCTGCGCGCCATCGAGCAGCAGCTGGGCTAGTCACCGGGGGCAACACCCCGGGAACGCCGAACGGCCGCCCCCTTCTCACCGAAGGGGGCGGCCGTTCCGTTTCCGCCGTGGCGCCGCCGGGCACCGCGGGCGGACCTGCCGCAACCGGCTCTGCTACGTGCCGGTCCTGCTACTTACCGGCCCTGTCGTTGCCGGTCCTGCTACTTACCGGCTCTACCGAACACCGGCCCTGTCGTTGCCGGTCCTGCTACGTGCCGGCTCTGCCGAACACCGGACCTGCCGTTGTCGGCCCTGCTACTTGCCGGTGCTGACCAGCTCCCGTTCCTCGCCCCCGCCCGCGGCGGCCTCGCGGCGGTTGCGGAGGATGGACGAACCGAGCGCGAGGCCGATGAAGGCCACGCCGATCAGGCCGGTGACGATCTCCGGGATGTGGTACTCAATGCCGACCAGCAGGATCACCGAGAGCGCGCCGATCGCGTAGTGCGCGCCGTGCTCCAGGTAGACGTAGTCGTCCAGGGTGCCCTTGCGGACCAGGAAGACGGTCAGCGAACGGATGTACATCGCGCCGATGCCGAGGCCCAGGGTGATCTGGAAGATGTCGCTGGAGATGGCGAACGCGCCGACGACGCCGTCGAAGGAGAACGACGCGTCCAGGACCTCCAGGTACATGAAGAGGAAGAACGCCGCCTTCCCGCCGACCTGGACGATGGACTTGCCGGTCTTCTCGGCTTCCTCCTCCTTCTCGGCCTCCTCCTCCAGGCCCGCCTCGAAGACCGAGGAGAGGCCGTTCACGGAGAGGTAGGTGACCAGGCCGAGCACACCGGCGAGCAGCACCGTCTCGGCGTGCTCACCCGCGAAGAAGTTGGACGCCAGCAGCAGCGTGACCAGCGCGACGACCGTCGAGAAGGCGTCCAGCTTGCCGACCTTCTCCAGCGGACGCTCGATCCAGGCCAGCCAGTTGTAGTCCTTCTCCTCGAAGATGAAGTCGAGGAAGATCATCAGCAGGAAGACGCCGCCGAAGGCCGCGATGGCCGGGTTGGCGGCCTCCAGGTACTGGGCGTACGTCAGGCCTTCGTAGGTCTTGTCCGAGTGCAGCGCCAGGTCGATGACCGTGGCCGGGCTGAGGTGTGCGGTGAGGCCGACCACCAGCAGGGGGAAGATCAGCCGCATGCCGAAGACGGCGATCAGCACACCGACGGTGAGGAAGATCTTCTGCCAGTACGGGTTCATCCGCTTCAACACCGTGGCGTTGACCACCGCGTTGTCGAACGACAGGGAGATCTCCAGGACGGAGAGGATCAGCACAATGCCGAATCCCTCGGCTCCCCAGAGCAGGCCGGCTGCGATCAGCCCGATGACGGTGATCGCGAATGACCAGCCGAATGTGCGGAGGAACACGGGACTTGGTTACCTTTCGAGTTCATGGCGCCCCCTGCGGCGAATGCGCCGCAGGCGGGTATCGCGCCTTTACTGTACGTTTACGCCGAAATCGAGGGCAATGCCGCGCAGGCCCGAGGCGTAACCCTGGCCCACCGCCCGGAACTTCCACTCCCCCGCGTAGCGGTACAGCTCGCCGAAGATCATCGCGGTCTCGCTGGACGCGTCCTCGGTCAGGTCGTAGCGCGCGATCTCCTGTCCGTCCACGGAGTTGACCACGCGGATGTACGCGTTGCGCACCTGGCCGAAGTTCTGCAGCCGCGACTCGGCGTCGTAGATCGACACCGGGAAGACCACCTTGTCCACCTGCGGCGGGACGAGGTCCAGGTTGACCAGCACGACCTCGTCGTCGCCGTCGCCGTCACCGGTGAGGTTGTCGCCGGTGTGCTCGACCGAGCCCTCGGGGCTCTTCAGGTTGTTGTAGAAGACGAAGTACTCGTCGCCGAGCACCCGCCCTCCCGAGCAGAGCAGCGCACTGGCGTCGAGGTCGAACGGCGCCCCGGTGGTCGAGCGGGCATCCCAGCCGAGCCCGACCTGCACCTGCGTCAGGTTCGGCGCGGCCTTGGTGAGCGAGACGTTTCCACCCTTGGCGAGCGTGACACTCATCGCTGTCCTTCCTCCCTTTGCCTCCGGGGCGCATCTCAGGTCTATTCCCCCGTGGCCCCGCCCGGCCTCTTCCGGCCGGCTGAACTTCCTGAACTCCTATCCTTCCAGTGCGCCGGGACAACGCGAAGCCGGGGCGGCCGCAGACGCCATGCGTCCGCGGCCGCCCCGGCCGGTGGTGCTTCGTCAGGCCGCCAGGGCCTGCCGCCAGGCTCAGACGTTGACGCCGAAGTCCTGGGCGATGCCGCGCAGGCCGGAGGCGTAGCCCTGGCCGATGGCGCGGAACTTCCACTCGGCGCCGTTGCGGTAGAGCTCGCCGAAGACCATCGCGGTCTCGGTGGAGGCGTCCTCGGAGAGGTCGTACCGGGCCAGCTCCTTGTTGTCGGCCTGGTTCACCACGCGGATGAACGCGTTGCGGACCTGGCCGAAGTTCTGGGTCCGGTTCTCGGCGTCGTAGATGGAGACCGGGAAGACGATCTTGGACACGTCCGCCGGGACGGTGGCCAGGTTGACCTTGATCTGCTCGTCGTCGCCCTCGCCCTCACCGGTCAGGTTGTCGCCGGTGTGCTCGACCGAGCCGTCGGGGCTCTTCAGGTTGTTGAAGAAGACGAAGTTGCCGTCCGTGCCGACCTTGCCCTGGTCGTTGCAGAGCAGGGCGCTGGCGTCCAGGTCGAAGTCCGTGCCGGTGGTGGTACGGACGTCCCAGCCGAGGCCGACGACCACGGCGGTCAGGCCGGGGGCCTCCTTGGTGAGCGAGACATTGCCGCCCTTGCTCAGGCTGACACCCACTTGTCCTCCAAGATTCGGGAGGCACTCCGTGGTGCCCCCGTGGTGCGGTCCGAGACACCGGCGGCGGTTGCCCCCGGCCCTCTGACCAGCCAACGGACCGATCGTAGTGCGGGGTTCCCGTCCTGGGCAGGGAACGGGACCGGCGTGGCTGTTCGAATCTCGGCCGGGCCGGTCCCGCGCGGGCGGGGAGGGGGCCTCAGAGCGAGCCGAGGACCTTCAGGTACTCCTGCTCGTCGCGGGCGTCCGGCAGGTCGTTGACGACGCTCCAGCGGACCGTGCCGGCCTTGTCGATCACGAAGGTGCCGCGGACGGCGCAGCCCTTCTGCTCGTCGAGGACGCCGTAGGCGCGGGCGACCTCGCCGTGCGGCCAGAAGTCGGAGAGCAGCGGGAACTCCAGGCCCTCCTGCTCGGCGAAGACGCGCTGGGTGAACGGCGAGTCGCTGGAGACGCCGAGCACCTGCACGTCGTCGTTCTGCAGCCGCGGCAGTTCCTTCTGGATCGCGCCGAGCTCGCCGGTGCAGACCCCGGTGAAGGCGAACGGGTAGAAGACCAGGACGACGTTCTGCCCGCCCCGGAAGTCGGAGAGCCGGACCGGCTCGCCGTGCTGGTTCCTCAGCTCGAAGTCCGGGGCCTCGGTGCCGACCTCGATGGCCATGGGTGGGACCTTTCTGACGCGACCGGGCCGCGCAGCGGGCGCGGCGGTCGCCATTTTCGCATCCGTTGACACCGGTTCGGCCGGACGGGTGAGGCCGCCGGCCTGCCGGGCGGACGCGTTCGCCCTGAGCGAACGCACCTTCCCCGCGAAAGCCGGGTCGGATCAGGGCTGACCGGGGCGCACCAGGGCCGGCCGGAAGCAGGCCGGGAACGGGGCCGGACGGGGCGGCGAAAACGGCCGGGCCCCGCCGGAGTCTCCTCCGGCGGGGCCCGGCCCCGGTCCGCGGCTCAGGCCCCGGACCGGTTCGTCGGGGCGCTCAGCGCTTGCCCGCCTTCGTCGCCTTGGTCGCCAGACGGGTGGCGGCCCAGTCCTTGGCGATCGCGATCGAGCTGGTCTGGGAGAGGCCGGCGGTCCGGGCCGCGTCGGCGATGTCCGAGGCCTCGATGTGGCCGTCGCGACCGGTCTTGGGCGTCAGCAGCCAGATGAGGCCGCCCTCGGCCAGGTACTCCAGGGCGTCGACGAGGGCGTCGGTCAGATCCCCGTCGTCGTCGCGGTGCCACAGCAGGACGGCGTCGGCGACGTCGTCGTAGTCCTCGTCGACGAGATCCGTCCCGGTGAGCTCCTCGATTCCTTCGCGGAGTTCCTGGTCAGTGTCGTCGTCGTACCCCAGCTCCTGGATGATCTGGCCCGCCTCGAAAGCGAGACGGTGCGCCGGGTTGGACTTGTCCGCGGGGTCCGCGGTCGCGCTCACGGGAATAACCTCCAGTATTTGGCCCGGCATCCATGCCGAGGCTGTGGCCGTAGTCCACACGGGCGCGGCGGTTCGCGCAAGTACCCGACCCCCGATCCCCTCCAAAGGTTGACGTGTCGCAGGGGGACACGCCGGTCGAGGTGTCGCGAATCACACCGATTTGCCCTTCTCTGCGTGGGACAAGGATGCTTCGGGTGGTCCAGGTCCACAGGCCGTACGCGTGCCCGAGATGCGAACGGCATTCGGGTCCGCGCGTGCGCGGGCGTAGAGTCTCCTGTTGGCCCTCACCCCGACCGCCCGCCATCGGGCGGCCGGGCAACCAGGTCGGACCACCTCTGTTCGTAACACCCGGTGGTGCGCGGCACAGGCAACAGCGCCTGTTCCGCACACCGCCAGACCGTACCGCCCACCAGGCGGAACGGTTACCGATCGGTAGAGATGACGGATCTCCGAGCGCGGTAGCACGATGGAGGCGGCGCGACACACCTCAGTTTCGACCGACAGTGAAGGAACAGCGTGGCTTCCGGATCCGATCGCAACCCGATCATCATTGGCGGCCTTCCGAGTCAGGTCCCGGACTTCGATCCCGAGGAGACCGCGGAATGGCTGGAGTCGCTCGACGCGGCCATCGACGAGCGGGGGCGCGAGCGTGCCCGCTACCTGATGCTCCGCTTGATCGAGCGCGCCCGCGAGAAGCGTGTCGCCGTGCCCGAGATGCGCAGCACGGACTACGTCAACACCATCGCCACCAAGGACGAGCCCTTCTTCCCCGGTAACGAGGAGATCGAGCGCAAGGTCCTCAACGCCACCCGTTGGAACGCGGCCGTCATGGTTTCGCGCGCCCAGCGCCCGGGCATCGGCGTGGGCGGTCACATCGCCACCTTCGCCTCCTCCGCGTCGCTCTACGACGTCGGCTTCAACTACTTCTTCCGCGGCAAGGACGCCGAGGGCGAGTCCGGTGACCAGATCTTCTTCCAGGGTCACGCCTCCCCCGGCATCTACGCCCGCGCCTTCCTCCTGGACCGGCTGACCGAGCAGCAGCTCGACGCCTTCCGCCAGGAGAAGTCGAAGGCCCCGTACGGCCTCTCCAGCTACCCGCACCCGCGGCTGATGCCGGACTTCTGGGAGTTCCCGACCGTCTCGATGGGCCTCGGCCCGCTCGGCGCGATCTACCAGGCCCGGATGAACCGGTACCTGGAGCACCGCGGCATCAAGGACACCTCCCAGTCGCACGTCTACGCCTTCCTCGGGGACGGCGAGATGGACGAGCCGGAGTCGCTCGGCCAGCTGTCGCTCGCCGCGCGCGAGGGCCTGGACAACCTGACCTTCGTGGTCAACTGCAACCTGCAGCGCCTGGACGGCCCGGTCCGCGGCAACGGCAAGATCATCCAGGAGCTGGAGTCGCAGTTCCGCGGCGCCGGCTGGAACGTGATCAAGCTCGTCTGGGACCGCAGCTGGGACCCGCTGCTCGCGCAGGACCGCGACGGCGTCCTGGTGAACAAGCTGAACACCACGGTGGACGGCCAGTTCCAGACCTACGCCACCGAGACCGGCGCGTACATCCGCGAGAACTTCTTCGGCGGCGACCTGCGGCTGCGCAAGATGGTCGAGAACATGACCGACCAGCAGATCCAGCACCTGGGTCGCGGCGGTCACGACCACGCCAAGGTGTACGCGGCGTTCAAGGCCGCCCGCGAGCACAAGGGCCAGCCGACGGTCATCCTCGCCCAGACGGTCAAGGGCTGGACGCTCGGCCCCAACTTCGAGGGCCGCAACGCGACCCACCAGATGAAGAAGCTGACGGTCGAGGACCTCAAGCGCTTCCGCGACCGCCTGCACATCCCGATCACGGACAAGCAGCTGGAGGAGGGCTACCCGCCCTACTACCACCCGGGCCGTGACTCGGAGGAGATCCAGTACATGCACGACCGCCGCAAGGAGCTGGGCGGCTACGTGCCGACCCGCAAGGTGCGGCCGCGGCAGCTGGAGCTCCCGGGCGACGACGCGTACAAGGCGGTCAAGAAGGGCTCCGGCAACCAGACCATCGCCACCACCATGGCGTTCGTCCGGGTGCTCAAGGACCTGATGCGCGACAAGGGCATCGGCAACCGCTTCGTGCCGATCGCCCCGGACGAGTACCGCACCTTCGGCATGGACTCGCTCTTCCCGTCGGCGAAGATCTACAACCCGCTCGGCCAGACCTACGAGTCGGTCGACCGCGAGCTGCTGCTGGCGTACAAGGAGTCGCCGACCGGGCAGATGCTGCACGACGGCATCTCCGAGGCCGGCTGCACCGCCTCGCTGATCGCCGCGGGTTCGTCCTACGCGACCCACGGCGAGCCGCTGATCCCGGTGTACGTCTTCTACTCGATGTTCGGGTTCCAGCGCACCGGCGACCAGTTCTGGCAGATGGCCGACCAGCTGGCCCGCGGGTTCGTGATCGGCGCCACCGCCGGCCGCACCACGCTGACCGGTGAGGGCCTGCAGCACGCCGACGGCCACTCGCAGCTGCTGGCCTCGACCAACCCGGGCGTCGTCGCGTACGACCCGGCGTACGGCTTCGAGATCGCGCACATCGTCCAGGACGGCCTGCGGCGGATGTACGGCTCGTCGGCGGAGCACCCGCACGGCGAGGACGTCTTCTACTACATGACCGTCTACAACGAGCCGATCAAGATGCCGGCCGAGCCGGAGAACGTCGACGTCGAGGGCATCCTCAAGGGTCTGTACCGGTACGCCCCCGGCGCCGCCGGCCAGATCCCGGCCCAGATCCTCGCCTCCGGCGTGGCGGTGCCGTGGGCCCTGGAGGCCCAGCGCATCCTCGCCGAGGAGTGGAACGTCAAGGCCGACGTCTGGTCCGCGACCTCCTGGAACGAGCTGCGCCGCGACGCGGTGGAGACCGAGGAGTTCAACCTCCTGCACCCCGAGGAGCAGCAGCGCGTCCCGTACGTGACGCAGAAGCTCCAGGGCGCCGAGGGCCCGTTCGTCGCCGTCTCCGACTGGATGCGCGCGGTGCCGGACCAGATCTCGCGCTGGGTGCCGGGCCAGTACCAGTCGCTGGGCGCCGACGGCTTCGGCTTCGCCGACACCCGTGGCGCGGCCCGTCGCTTCTTCCACATCGACGCCCAGTCGGTCGTCCTCGCCGTGCTCACCGAGCTCGCCAAGCAGGGCAAGATCGACCGCAGCGCCCTGAAGGACGCGATCGACCGCTACCAGCTGCTCGACGTGGCGGCGGCCGACCCGGGCGCCGCCGGCGGCGACGCCTGACAGCCGCCTGAAGGCCGCTGAGGGCCGGACCTCCCACCCGGGGGGGTCCGGCCCTTCGCCGTTCCCGGGCCGCCCCGGACCGGACCGGCGGGCCCGGGAGAACGGGAGCGGCCCCGGACTCCGCCGAGTCCGGGGCCGCCGTCGGGCGCGCGGTGGATCAGATGTGCACGGCGGGGCCGGCGTCCGTGGCGCCGCGGCGGGTGAGGAGGCCGAGGAGGGCGGCGGCGAAGGCCACCACCGAGGCGACCGCGAAGGCGAGCGACATGCCGCTGACGAAGGAGTCGTGGACGGCGCCGGCCATCGCGTCGACGGCCTGCTGCGGGGTGCCGGCCGGGGCGGGCGGGGCGATGCCGAGCTGGGCCGCCTGGTTGAGGCCCTCGGCCTGGGCGCCCTCGACCGGCGGCAGGCCGGCCTCGGCCCAGTTCCCGGGCAGCACGTCGGTGACCCTCGCGGCCATCAGCGCGCCCAGGACGGCGGTGCCCAGGCTGCCGCCGACCTGCATGGCGGCCTGCTGGAGGCCGCCCGCCACGCCGGAGAGCTCCAGCGGGGCGTTGCCGACGATCACCTCGGTGGCGCCGACCATGACCGGGCTGATGCCCAGGCCCATCAGCACGAACCAGAGCGACATCACGCCGGTGCCGGAGCCCGCGTCCAGGGTGGACATGCCGAACATCGCGGTGGTGGTGATCAGCATGCCGGCCACGATCGGGATCCGCGGGCCCAGCTTGCCGATGGCCAGGCCCGCGAGCGGCGAGCCGACGATCATCATGCCGGTCATCGGCAGCAGGTGGACGCCGGCCGAGACGGGCGACATCCCGTGGACGTTCTGCAGGTAGAAGGTCACGAAGAAGATCGCGCCGAAGAACGAGAACGCCATCAGCACCATCAGCAGGGTGCCGGCCGACAGGGGCAGCGAGCGGAACAGGCTGAGCGGGATCAGCGGCTCGCGGGCCTTGCCCTGCCAGAGCGCGAAGAGCGCCATCAGGACCACCGCCCCGCCGAGGAACAGGACGGTGCGGGTGTCGCCCCAGCCCCACTCGGGGGCCTTGATGATGCCGAAGACCAGCGCGAACATCGCCACCGAGAGCAGCACGATTCCGGGGACGTCGAAGGACTTGGCCGCGTTCTCGGCCCGGACGTCCTTGAGGATCCAGACGCCCAGGGCCAGCGCGATCAGGCCGACCGGGATGTTGATGAAGAACACCGACTCCCAGTTGACGTGCTCGACCAGCAGGCCGCCGACGATCGGGCCGGCCGCGGTGGAGGCGCCGATCACGCCGCCCCAGATGCCGATCGCCATGTTGAGCCGCTCGGCCGGGAACGCCCCGCGCAGCAGGCCGAGCGCGGCCGGCTGGAGCAGCGCGCCGAACAGGCCCTGGAGGACGCGGAAGGCGATCACCGTCTGGATGTTGGTGGCGAAGCCGATCGCGGCCGAGGTGGCGGCGAAGCCGACCGCGCCGACCAGGAAGGTCGTCTTGTGGCCGAACCGGTCGCCGATCTTGCCGGCGGTGATCAGGAAGACCGCCAGGGCGAGCAGGTACCCGCTGGTGACCCACTGGATCTCGGAGGGCGCGGCCTTGAGGTCGGCCTGGATGACGGGGTTGGCGATCGCGACGATCGTCCCGTCCAGGGCGACCATCATCACGCCGACGGCGACGGTCAGCAGGGTCAGCCAGGGGTGCCCCTGGAGGCGCCTCCCGGCCGGGGGCTTGCGCTGCGGCGGGACGTCCGCCTCGGCGCTCTTGACGACGGACTGGCTCATCTGGGCCCTCCGGGGGCATGGCGGTGGGACTGGCATGGGCGTGGCGCCCCGGCCACCCGTCCCCACGAGTTACCCGGCCGTCGGGCGCCACGCTCGGAGATTATGTCAGTGACTGCCATTCGGCAAACACTGACTTGTGCCAATAGCTGACTGATGTCCCGGACTGTCTCATGCCGTTCGCTGACATTTGTCAGACCGCTACAGTTGTGCCCCTGCACCTCAGCCGCACCCACCGCCCGGAAGGCCCCGCCATGGCCGCTCAGCCCCAGCCCGCCGCCCCCGCCCCGGCGGCCGGACGACCCGCCGGACGCGACGGGACCGCCGACGGCACCGGCCCGGGCCTGCGCGAGCGCAAGAAGCAGCAGACCCGGGACGCCCTGATCGAGGCCGCCCACCGGCTCTTCCTGAGCCAGGGCTTCACCCGGACGACCGTGGACGAGATCGCCGCCGCCGTCGACGTCTCCCAGCGGACCTTCTTCCGCTACTTCGCCAACAAGGACGAGGTCGCGCTCGCCGTCCTGGCCGACGCCGAGGACTACTTCATCGACCAGCTGCGCCGGCGCCCCGCCGAGGAGAACCCGATCCAGGCGCTGCGGGCCGCCATCGTGGAGTCCTGGCGCGAGCTCGGCTCCCCGCTGCACACCGGCCCGGGCTCGGTCACCAGCGCGCTGGAGCTGATCGCGATGATCGAGGAGTCGCCCACCCTGCTCGCCGCCCACCTGTGCCGGGTCACCGAGCAGGAACGGGTGGTGGCCCAGGTGATCGCCGCCCGCGAGGGACTGGATCCGGCCGAGGACCTGCGCCCCACGGTGGTCGCCGCGGTCTTCGGCAGCGTGCTGCGCGCGGCCCACCTTTCCTGGACCGCCGACCAGGAGGAGTCCGGCCCGGACGGCATGATCGCCCTGATCGGTCGTTACTTCGACCAGCTGGGGCCGGCGTTGGCCGGCGACTGGCGCAGCTGAGGCCCCGTGTCATACCGGGGTACTACGGCCGGATCCAGCCCCTGGTAGCACGCCGCGGCTCCCCGCCCCGCCTACGCTGACGGGATGATCGATCCGACCACCGAACCGGCCCGGGGCGGCGGCCGGCCGCCCGCCGTGCCCGCCCTGCTGGCACTGCTCGCCCCGCTCACCCGCCCCTCCGCCGACCACACCCCGCTGCTGGCCCACGTCTCCCGCCCCTGGATCCGCTACCTGCCCTACGTCTTCGCGGTGGCGGCGATCTCCTCGCTGCTGCCCAGCTCGATCAACGTCCTCAGCAGCGACTACGGGCTCAACGGCGGCCTGGCCGCGGGGCTCGCCGTCGCGCAGACCGTGCCGCTGCTGCTGGCGGTGAGCCGCCCGCTGCCCGCCTGGTGGATCATCGGCGGCGCCGAACTGCTCACCTCCCTGCTGATCCTCACCACCGGGAGGGAGACCTCCTCCGTCTGGCCCTGGCCCGCCACCAGCCTGGTGGGCTACCTCTTCCTGATGCTGCCGCTCGCACTCCGCGAACCCCGGCGCACCCTGGTCTCCGTCTGGCTGGTCACCGGTGCCACCAGCCTCCTGCTGTCGGCGATCGCCGGCAGCCGGTTCGGCGGCGACAACACCCTGCTGCTGGCGGCCCTCTCCGGTGTCGTGCTGGTACTCGGCGGGGCCCTGCGGGAACGGGCCGAGGCCCAACGGCTGCTCGCCGAGCAGGAGCACATCAGCGAGGCCGAGCGCGAGCGGCGCACCCTGCTGGAGGAACGCGCCCGGATCGCCCGTGAGCTGCACGACGTGGTCGCCCACCACATGTCGGTGATCGCCGTGCAGGCGGCCAGCGCCCCGTACCGGATTCCCGAGGTCCCGGCGGCGGCCGCCGAGGAGTTCTCCGCCGTCGCCGGCACCGCCCGCGAGTCGCTCGCCGAGATGCGGCGGCTGCTGGGCGTGCTGCGCAGCGAGGAGTCGGCCGCCGAGAAGGCTCCGCAGCCGGGGGTCGGGCAACTGGCCCAGCTGGTCGAGACGGTGGGGCGGGCCGGGGTGCCGGCCGAGCTGGTCACGCCGCCCCAGCTGGCCGGCACCCTTCCCCCGGCGGTCGACCTCTCCGTCTACCGGATCGTGCAGGAGGCGCTGGCCAACGTCGTGCGGCACGCGCCGGGCGCCCAGACGTGGGTCTCGCTGGCCGTCGACGACCAGGGCCTGAAGGTCACCGTGGTGAACGGCGCCCCGCCGGCGCGCACCGAGTCGCTGGAGGCCTCGGCCGAGGGGACCGGCCAGGGCCTTGTCGGAATGCGCGAACGCGTACGGCTGCTGGATGGCAGGCTGGACACCGGCCCGCTGCCCGACGGCGGCTTCAAGGTGGCCGCCGTCCTGCCGCTCGACACCCCCGGGGGGAAACCCGCATGACCATCCGCGTGATCATCGTCGACGACCAGGCGATGGTGAGGGCCGGCTTCGCCGCCCTGCTGAACGCCCAGAGCGACATCGACGTGGTCGGCGACGCGGCGGACGGCGCGCAGGCCCTGGAGGTGAGCGGCGCCTCCCACCCCGACGTGGTGCTGATGGACGTCCGGATGCCCGGCATGGACGGCCTGGAGGCGGCCCGCCGGCTGCTCGACCCGGCCGTCCCCGGCGCCCACCGCCCGAAGGTGCTGATGCTCACCACCTTCGACGTGGACGACTACGTGTACGAGGCGCTGCGTGCCGGGGCGAGCGGCTTCCTGCTCAAGGACGCGCCCCCGGCCGACCTCATCGCCGCCGTCCGGGTCGTCGCGGCCGGCGAGGCGCTGCTCGCCCCCTCGGTGACGCGCCGGCTCATCGAGGAGTTCGCCCGGAACAAGCCGGCCAGGCGCCGCGACCCCAAGGTGCGGCTCAACGGCCTGACCCCGCGGGAGACGGAGGTCCTGGAGCTGATCGCCCGCGGCCTCTCCAACCAGGAGATCGCCGCCGGGCTGGTGCTCGCCGAACAGACCGTCAAGACCCACATCGGCCGCATCCTCGCCAAGCTCGGCCTGCGCGACCGCGCCCAGGCGGTGGTCCTCGCCTACGAGTCCGGACTGGTGACGCCGGGCCAGTGAACCAGGTCGTGTGATACCCGGGTAGTACCCGGGAGTTGGCCCCGCGGTGTGACGAACGCGGGGCCGTCGTATTTCTACCTTCCTCTCCGTCGAGACCGAACGGACGAGGAGAGAACGAGATGCGGCAGCCGCGCACCCACCACAGGCCCCGGCGGTTCCGGCGGGCGGTCGCCGCCGCCGCGGTGGCGCTGGCCGCCGTCCTGGGCGCGGGCGGCTGGTCCGCCGACACCCAGCAGGCGGTCACCGGGCCGCCGCCCGGCAGCGCGGCCTGGGTCGCGGACACCACCCTGGGCCTGCGGCTGCCCGACCCGGCGACCGCCTCCCCCGCCGAGGTCGCCGCCTTCTTCGAGCGGCTGCCCGCCGCCCAGCAGGACGCGCTCGCCGTCCGCCACCCGCTGGTGACCGGCAACCTGGACGGCGCCCCCGTCCGGCTCCGCTACCGGGCCAACGCGCTGGCGCTGGCCGGGGAGCGCGAGCGCCAGCTGGCCCGCGCCGCCGACCCGGCACTCACCCCGCAGGACCACGCCGCCGCCCGCGACCGCGCCGAGCGCTACCGCACGCTGCTGGACGGCGGCCGGCAGATCCTCGCCTTCGACCCGCGCGGCCGCGGCCAGGTCGCCGAGGTCTACGGCGACCTGGCCACCGCCCGCCGGACGGCCGTGATCGTCCCCGGATCCGACGTCGACCTGCACGACTACGACCGGCAGGGCGACCCGTACGGCGCCCCGGCCGGGATGGCCCGGGCCCTGTACGAGGCCACCGGCCGGGAGAGCGCCGTGATCGCCTGGGCCGGCTACACCACCCCGGTCGGCGTCGGCCCGGACGCCGCCACCGAGACGCTCGCCCACGCCGGGGCGCAGCGGCTGTCCCGGCTGCTCGACGGCCTCGCCGTCTCCTCCGCCCCCGCGGCACCCGCCACCGTGTTCTGCCACAGCTACGGCTCGGTGGTCTGCGGGCTGGCCGGGCTCGGACCGCAGCAGACCTCCGGCGTGGTGGTGCTCGGCTCCCCCGGGATGGGCGTCGGCTCCGCGGCCGAGCTCGATCCCCGGGTGCCGCTCTGGGCCGTCGAGCGCAACGGCTCCGACTGGATCGGCAACGTGCCCAACGTCTCGCTCCTGGGCCTCGGCCACGGCGCCGACCCGACCGCCCCCGGCTTCGGCGCCCGCCCGCTCCCGGCCACCGGATCCCACGGCCACGCCGGCTACCTCGTCCCCGGCACCGCCTCGTTGGCGGCCTGCGCCGCCGTCGCCCTCGGCCGCTGACGCCGCCGCACCCGCCGCACCCGCTGCCGCCGCTGCAACCGGCGAGGCCGCGCAACACCGACGCGGCCCACCCCGCACCACACCGCCACACCCGCCACCCCCGCCGCCCCGCACCGCCCCGCGAACGGAGACCCGCCATGGCCCACCCCCTCACCGCCCTGCGCCGCGCCGCCGACCAGATCGACGCCCGCACCCCCGAGACCCGCGACCGCGCCCTGGACGGCCTGCGCGCACTCGCCCTGCTCGCGGTGCCGTTCGGGCACTGGATGCTCGGCGGCTTCACCCTCTCCGCCGACGGCGCGCTGCACAACGCCAGCCCGCTCGGCTCGCTCGGCTTCCTCGCCCCGGCCAGCTGGGTGCTCCAGATGCTCGGCGTCTTCTTCCTCGTCGGCGGCCACTCCTCGGTCCGCTCGCTGGAACGGGCCCGGGCCAAGGGAGGCGGGTACGCGGGCTGGCTGCGCGGCCGCGCCGTCCGGCTGCTGCGCCCGGTGCTCGGGGTGACGGCCGTCTGGGCGCTGCTGATCCCGGTGCTGGACCGGCTCGGCGTCCCGGGCGACACCGTCCGGACCGGCTCGGTGCTGGTGGTCCAGCCGCTCTGGTACATCGGCGTCTACCTGGGGCTGACCGCGCTCACCCCGCTCTGCGTCGCCGCCGCCCGGCGGCTGCGCGGCTGGTCGGCCGGGATCCTGCCCGCCGTGGTCGCCGTGGTCGACCTGCTCCGGTACGGCCCCTGGGCCGAGGCGGTGCCGTCCTGGGTCGGGCTGCTGAACATCCTGCCGGGCTGGCTCTTCGGCTACCAGCTGGGCGTGCTCTGGGCGCGGGGGCGGCTCGGCCGTCCGGCGGCGCGACTGCTGCTGTTCGGCGGCGGCGCGCTGTTCGCCGTGCTGCTGCTGGTCTTCCACTACCCGGCGAGCATGGTCGGCGTGCCCGGCGCCGAGCGGACCAACTCGCACCCGCCGTCCCTGCTGGTGCTGGCGCTGGCCGCGCTGCAGTGCGGCGCCGCGGTGCTGCTGCGCGAACGGCTCGGCCGGCTGCTGAAGCGCCGTCCGCTGCTCTGGCTCCCGGTGGTGGTGGTCAACCTCTCGGCGATGACGATCTTCTGCTGGCACCAGAGCGCGATGCTCGCCGTCGCCGTTCCCGGCGCGGCCGCCCTCGGCACGGTGCCCGGGCTGACCGGCGCCCCCGACTCGCTCGGCTGGGTGGCCGCCCGGCTGGCGCTGCTTCCGCTGTTCGGCGCCGTGCTGGTCGGCATCGGATGGTTCACCCGCCGCTTCGACGGCCCGTGGACGGCGTTCTCCCGCAGCTGGAAGGCGGCGGCCGGCGCCGCGGCCGCGCTGTTCGCCGCGTACGCGCTGGGCGTGGTCTGATCGGGCGCCCGGCGACGGGGACTGACGGGGCGTGAGCCGTTCGGGCGCACGCCCCGTTCGCATGCGACACGCACCCGCCAAAGCGGTCCACCCGCATGCGAACCACCACGCGCTGTGATGTCCTGTGACGGTCGGCGACCGCCCGCGCGCCCGCGTCCTCCCACGGCCCGTCCGCGCCGCACCCGCCGGTCCTCCCACGACATCCCCTCGCTAGGAGTCCCATGTCCCTGTCCCCACCGCGGCCACGGCACCGGTCGCGGGCCGGCCGCCGGCTGTCCGCCGTCGCCACCGCCGTCGTCTGCGCGCTCACCACCGGCACCGTCCTGGCCGCCGCCGCGCCCGCCGTCGCCCTCGTGCCCGGCCACGGCGCCGACGACACCGCCCCGCACGTCACCTCCCCCCGGGTGCAGGCCGAGATCCGGGACGACGAGGTCGCCGCGCTCGGCCAGGAGCACGCCGAGGAACACGCCCGCATGCGCGCCGCCATCCGCGGCATCGGCGACTACCCGCAGACGACCCGGACCAACCGGCTGAAGGCGCTGACGGACTCCCAGACCACCACCAACGCCGGCTTCGACCCGACCGTCTTCGGCACGTTCAACGAGTACTTCCCCTCGCCCGACTTCGGCGACCACATCGCGCTGCTGCCGACCGGCAAGGTGCTGCTGTTCTCCTTCGAACGCATCGAGACCAACCCGGAGAAGGAGCCCGCGCCGACCCAGACCACCGGCAAGGAGAACGCCGGCCGGGCCTTCCTCTGGGACCCCGCCAAGGGCAGCGGCCCCGACGCGTACAAGAAGGTCACCCCGCCGGTCGTCGACATGCCCGACGGCCTGAACGAGCCCCGGCCCGCGCCGTTCTTCTGCTCCGGCCACTCGTTCCTGCCCAACGGCATGCTCGGCGTCTTCGGCGGCAACCTCGGCGGCAACGGCGGCACCGGTGCCAAGCTGTCGCTGGTCTTCGACCCGTGGACCGAGACCTGGACGCGCAACCCTGACATGTCGGTCGGCCGCTGGTACCCGTCCGTGGTGACCGGCGCCGACGGCCGGCAGCTGATCATGTCCGGCCAGTCCGAGCTCGGCTGGGGCACCCCGACCCCGGTGGTGGAGCGGTTCCCCGCCAAGGGCTACCCGGTGCCCACGCTCAAGAGCGAGATCCCGAAGAACACCCCGGTGGACCGGTTCAAGGCGGACGCCCCGTTCTCCCTGGACTACCCGCACCTGTTCTCGCTGAACGACGGCAACATCTACGGCTTCGGCCGCCAGGCCAACGAGCAGTGGAAGTTCGACCCGGTCGCCGAGTCCCGCAGCGACCTGGCCGCCCGCCCGGACGGCCGCAAGCGCAACTACGGCTCGGCCGTCATGCTGCCCGGCGGCGTCTACGGCCCGGACTCCGCGCTGGTCCTCGGCGGCGACCGGGACAACCCGAGCACCCTGCGCTTCTCCAACGGCAGCTGGACCGCCGAGAAGTCCCGCGCGTTCGGCCGCACCCAGGACGACACCATCCTGCTTCCCGACGGCAAGCTGATGACCGTCAACGGCGCGTACGACATCCGCGACTACGGCAACGGCCCCTACAACCCGAACGCCGACCTCAAGTACCGCCAGATCGAGCTGCGCGACGCCCAGGGCAACTGGAAGCTCGGCCCGGTCCAGCGGCTGCCGCGCGGCTACCACTCCAACGCCGTGGTCCTGCCGGACGGGCGCGTCATGGTGACCGGCGACGAGCTCCAGCAGCTCGCCAACAACCCGGACATCGACGGCACGGTGAGCGGCGTGCCCGGCACGACCGGCCCGATCAACATGAACGGCACCATCGAGATCTACGAACCGGCCTACCTGCACCAGGGCAACCGCCCCTCGCTCGACCGGGCCCCGACCACCCCGGTCGGCTTCGACAAGAAGTTCCTGGTCACCACCTCGACCCCGGAGCGGGCCGCCAAGGCCGTCCTGCTGGCACCGACCACCTCCACCCACTCGGTCAACACCAGCCAGCGCCACGTCGAACTGCGGATCAGCAGCCGGGCCGGCAACCGCCTGGAGTTGCAGGCCCCGCCGGACGCCAAGGCCGCGCCGCCCGGCTGGTACATGCTCTTCCTGCTCAACGACCAGGGCGTGCCCAGCGTCGCGCAGTGGGTGCAGCTCAGCTCCTCGGCCTGATCCCCCAGCCCTTCCCCACCCGGAGAAAACCCATGGCAACAGACCTGAGACTGCGCGAGAGCGACGAGATCCAGGGCGACATCATCGCCGGCTTCAAGAAGGACAACGTCAGCCTGCTCTTCCTGAAGTTCGAGGACCCGAACCAGGCCCGCGACTGGCTGCGGCAGCTGGCCCCCCAGATCGCCACCACCCGCCAGGTCGCCGCGTTCAACGAGGCGTTCAGCGAGGCCCGCAAGTCCTCGGGCGGCGACGATCCCAAGGGGCTGAAGGCCACCTGGTTCGGCGTCAGCCTCACCTACGAGGGCATGCGCGTGCTCTCCGCCACCGACCCGTTCGAGAAGGCCCCGCCGACCGGCAGCGGCCTGGAGGCGTTCAAGGAGGGCTCGGCCAAGCGGGCCGGCGCGCTCGGCGACACCGGGGACAACTCCCCGGAGAACTGGCTGTTCGGCAACGGCAGGAACCAGCCGGTGCACGCCGTGCTGACGATCGCCTCGGACACCGAGCAGGACCTCGTGGCCGCCGTCACCGCCCAGCGCGAGGCGGCCGCCGCGGCCAAGATCGTCACCATCTTCCAGCAGAACGCGAAGACCCTGCTCGGCAGCCGCCGCGGCAAGGAGCACTTCGGCTTCAAGGACGGCATCAGCGAGCCCGGTGTCCGCTTCTTCGACCGGCCGAACCCGGACAACCCGGAGGAGGTGGACGGCCACCCCGGCACCCGGATCATCCCGGCCGGCGAGTTCGTCGTCGGCGAGGAGCCGGCCCCCGGCAGCTTCACCGACTACCCCGACTGGGCGCGCAACGGCTCCTTCCAGGTCGTCCGCCGCCTGGCCCAGGACGTCCCCGGTTGGTGGGCCCAGGTCTCCGTCAAGCTGAAGGAGCTCAAGCGGGCCAAGGCCGTCCCGGACACCGCCACCGACGAGTGGCTGGCCGCCCGGCTGGTCGGCCGCTGGCGCTCCGGCGCCCCGGTCTGCAAGCACCAGGACCGGGACGTCCCGAACGACCCGAAGGCCTCGTCCGACAACAACTTCGACTTCCGGGACGACCTGGAGGGCCTGGTCACCCCGCTCTGGTCGCACCTGCGCAAGTCCAGCCCGCGCGCCGGGCTGCAGGCGCCCAACCCGAGCGTGCCACCACTCGACGCCAAGGACCTCGACGGCCGGCGGATCATGCGCCGCGGCGCACCGTACGGGCAGCCGTTCGACCCGGCCTCGGAGGGCCCGGGCGGGCCCGACGACCCGCGCGGCCTGCTCTTCGTCTGCTACCAGGCCAACATCCAGGCGCAGTTCGAGTTCATCCAGGCCGACTGGATCGACCAGCCGGACTTCCCGCCCGGCCGCAACCCGCAGCCCGGCAAGGACCCGGTCATCACCGAGGCCGACAACGTCGACTTCGAGAGCCGCGGCCCGGACGGCGCGATCAGGCACACCCCGCTCAGCTTCCAGCAGTTCGTCCAGACCCAGGGCTCGGTGTACGCGTTCGCGCCGTCCATCAGCACCCTCAAGGCGCTCGCCGACGGCCGGCTCACCGGCCGGTCGCAGGGTCAGCAGGGCGGCCAGACCAAGCCGCAGACCGGCAAGGCGTACCCGGCCGACGAGTTCCTCACCGTCCCGGACCAGTGGCGCACGGGCGGGCAGACCCAGTTCTGGGCCTGCCACGGCGACCAGTACCGGAAGATCTCGGTCGCCGACGGCTCCTCGCACACCGACCGCACGGTCAAGGGCGACAGCAGGCTGAGCGCCCTGCCCTGCTTCCAGGGCGTCGGCCGGATCGACTGCGTGCTGCCCATGCCCGACCTGCAGAACCCGGGCGGCAAGAGCTGGTCCTGGGTGTTCCACTCGACCGGCGGCAAGCAGCAGTACCGGTCCGTCTCGATCACCTGCGGCGGCAGCCACACGGGCACGCTGGAGCGGCCGGACCGCGACCTCACCGCCTGGAACTCGCTGAACGGCGTCGAGCGGGTGGACTGCTTCCTCCCGGTGCCCGACCAGCAGCGGGTCGGCGGCAAGAGCTGGTACTGGGTGTTCCACACCAGCGGCGGCCGCCAGCGCTACCGGCTGATCTCGGTGGCCGACGGCGCGGCCCACGCCGACGTGTGCGAGCGCACGGACCGCGAGCTCTCCCAGTGGAGCTCGCTGAACGGCATCAGCAGGGTCGACTGCTTCCTCCCGGTGCCCGACCGCCAGCGGGTCGGCGGAAAGAGCGAGTACTGGGTGTTCCACGGCGAGGACTACCGCAAGATCTCGGTGGCCGACGGCAGCGGCCACCAGGACCGCGTGGTCAACGACGACCGCTCGTGCAGCGGGTGGGACTCACTGCTCTGACGGCCCGTCCGACAGGGCGCCCCGGTGCGCGCGTACCGCCGCGCCCTGTCGGACCCTTGCCCTACGCTGCCGCCATGGTGACCTTCGACGAGTTCCGCGCGATGGCGCTCGCCCTGCCCGAGGCCGAACAGCAGCCCACCTGGGAGATCGAGACCCTGCGGGTCCGTACGAAGATCTTCGCGATGGGCTCGCCGGACGGCGGGACCATCAGCGTCAAGGCCTCCCGGGAGGACCAGGCCGAGCTGCTGGCGGCCGAGCCCGAGGTGTTCTCCTACCCCAAGTACGTCGGACGGCACGGCTGGGTCGGCGTCCGGCTCGACCTGGTCGACCCGGAGGAGCTGCGGGACCTGCTGACCGAGGCCTGGCGGCTGGCCGCGCCGAAGCGGATGGTCAGGGAGTTCGACGCCGGCACCGCGGGGTGACGCCCCGTGACGCCGGCCGGATACCTCCGGTTCATGTGATCCATCCCACAGTTTACGGCGGCCCGGCTTTCCGCCCGGCGCCCTAGGCTGGCCCAGGAAGTTGGCAGTCGAAGTTGGCAGGCGTACCACCTCCGGGCCCCGCCCGCGGAACGGTCACGGGCCCCTAGGAGTTGACGCGATGCGCCGTCGGCGGTGGAAGCGTGTAATGATCGGCGCCTTCGCGGGGTGCGCCGTCCTCGCCGATGCCGGCGCCGCCGCGGCCCAGGCCGCCGCCTCCACCGAGCAGCTCGCGATCTCCACACCCCCGGCCGGCAGCACCGCCTGGGTCCAGGACCACTCCTTCGGCCGCACCCTGCCCAGCCCGGCCACCACCACGCCGGCCGCCGCCGCCGAGTTCTTCGACTCGCTGGCACCCACCGAGCTGGACCGGCTGATCCGGGACTACCCGCTGGTGGTCGGCAACTTCGACGGCGCCCCGGTCGACCTGCGCTACCGCGCCAACCGGATCGCGCTCGCCGCCGAACGCGACCGCGCCCGGGCCCGCGCCGCCGACCGGAACCTCGACTCCGACCTGCGGGCGCTCGCCGTCTCCCGGGCCAACGACGTCGACCACCTGCTCGCCCCCGGGCGGCAGGTCCTCGCCTTCGACCCGCGCGGCCGCGGCCTGGTCACCGAGGTCTGGGGCGACCTCGCCGACGCCGACCGGATCTCCGTCGTCGTCCCCGGCTCGGACGCCGACCTCGGCCACTTCGACCAGGCCGTCGAACCGCTGCGCTCCCCCGCCGGGATGGCCCGCGCCCTGTACGCGGAGCAGCGGCGGCAGTCGCCCGCCACCCGCACCGCGGTGATCGCCTGGACCGGCTACGTCACGCCCTCCGGCCTCGGCCCGGACGCCGTCACCTCCCGGCTCGCCGACGTCGGCGCGCCCCGGCTGGAGCGGCTGCTCGCCGGGCTGAAGGAGACCACCCGCCCGGACACGCCGCCGTCCCTGCTCTGCCACTCCTACGGTTCGGTGGTCTGCGGCAACGCCGCCCCCGAGATCCCGCGGGCGGCGGCGTCCCCGTCGGACACCTCCGGCGTCACCGACCTCATGGTGTTCGGCAGCCCCGGCATGGGCGTGCAGAGCACCACCGAGCTGGGCACCGGCGTCCACGTCTGGGCCACCCGCAACGGCAGCGACTGGATCGGCAACGTGCCCTACCTGGAGGTCGGCGGGCTCGGCCACGGCGCCGACCCGACCTCGGCCGACTTCGGCGCCGAGCAGATCTCCTCGGCGCGCTCCTCCGGCCACAACGGCTACTTCGCCGAGGGCACCGACAGCCTGCGCAACTTCGCGGCCATCTCGCTCGGCCACTACCAGGACGTCGTCCGCCCGGCCCCGGACGCCTGACACCTGACGGACGGGCGCCTGATGACGGGCGCCTGACGACGGGCGCCCGGGCCCGGCCCGCCGGAGCCGGTCTAGTCCCGGTAGAGCCGGGCCGCCTCGGCGGCCGCGCGGGCCAGCTCCCGGCGGGCCGCCTGCGGCGAGAGCACCTCGGCGTCCCCGCCGAAGGAGAGCAGCGCGCGGACGGACGGCAGTGACTGGAACCCCATCGCCAGCTCGACCCACTCCTCGGGGGCCCCGCCGCCCGCGTCGGCCGGCGGGGGTGCGGCGAGCCGGGAGCCGTGGATCCGGACGAACATGTCCAGCCGCCCGCGCCGCACCCGGACCTTCACCGCCAGCTCCTTCGGCAGCCGCTCCACCTGCTCGCGCAGCACCGTCCAGGCCTCGGCGAGCCCCACCCCCGGACGGCGGCGCACCGGCTCCTCGGCGGTCTCGGCGGCGAGCACCCGCTCGGCCCGGAACAGCCGGGGCTCGCCGTGCAGATCGGCCACCAGGTACCAGACCGACGCCTTGAAGACCAGGCCGTACGGGTCGACGGTGTACTCGACCGGGTCCGGCGTGCCGCTGTGCCGGTAGCGCAGCCGCAGCCGGCGGTCGGCGAAGACGGCGTGCTGGAGCTCGCCGAGGTCCGTTCCGGCGGCGGCGGAGCCGGGCTGGAGCCAGCGGGCCGGGTCGACCAGGACGCGCTCGCTGATCCGCTCGGCCGCCGGGCGGTGCGGGGCGGGCAGCGCGGCCATCACCTTGCGCAGCGCCGAGCCGAGCGCGCCGTCCAGCCCGAGGTCGCTGTGCACGCACTGGGCGGAGAGCACGAACAGGGCGCGCGCCTCGTCCGAGGTCAGCCCGCTGACGTCGGTCCGGTAGCCGGGCAGCAGCGCTATCCCGCCGTGCCGGCCGCGTTCGGTGTAGACCGGGACGCCGGACGCGGAGAGCGCCTCCACATCGCGGTAGATGGTGCGGACCGACACCTCCAGGCGGTCGGCCAGTTCGGTGGCGGACACCCGGCCGCGGGTCTGGAGCAGCAGCAGTATCGAGAGCAGGCGGTCGGCCTTCATGCCGGAAGGATCCCAGAAACCCTGACGGCGGTTGTCAGGTTTTACCGGGAGATTGCCTCCGACGGACAAACACCTTCCGCACCAATGGAGCTGACCCCGTATGGACACCACCCAGGACCCCCGCCAGCCGTACCTGCTCGCGCTCGGCCAGCTGGAGAAGCTGATCGGCGAGGTGACGCCGGAGACGCTGGGGCGGCCCACCCCGTGTACCGAGTACGACCTGCGGCAGCTGCTCGGCCACGTGGTCGGCGGCATGCACCGGCTCGCCTACATCGGCGAGGGGGGCCGGGCCGAGGACGTCCCCGCGGCCACCGGCGATCTGGCCGACGACGCCTGGCCGGCCGCGTTCGACCGGGCCCGCGCCCGGGTGACCGCCGCCTGGGCCGACGACGCCAAGCTGGACCGCCCCTCCTTCGCCCCCTGGGGCGAGGTGCCCGGCCGGGCCGCCGTCGGCGGCTACGTGATGGAGGCGGTCACCCACTCCTGGGACATCGCGCGGACCCTGGGCAGCGGCCTCGCCCTGGACGAGCGGCTGGCCGAGGGCGCCCTGGCCGCCGCCACGGCCATCCTGCCGGCCGAGAACCGCGGCGGCCCGGTCCCGTTCGGCCCGGTCCGGCCCGCCCCGGCGGACGCCGACGCGACCACCCGGCTGGCGGCCTGGCTGGGCCGCGAGGTCTGAGACCGCCCACGCCCGCCGGGAGCCCGCTTCCCGTGCTCCCGGCGGGCGTCCGTCACTCCCGGCCGACCGAGGTGAAGGACATGTCCGGGTAGCGGTCGCCGGTCACCCGGCCGGCGACCGGCTCCAGCGCGGCCAGCTCGTCGGCGCCGAGCCGCAGGGTCGCGGCGGCGGTGTTCTCGGCGAGCCGGGTGCGCTTGCGGGTGCCGGGGATCGGGATCACCGTCAGCCCGTGCACCTCGGCGCGCTGGTGGACCCAGGCGAGCGCCACCTGGGCGATGGTGACCCCGCGGGCCTCGGCGATGGAGCGGAGCGGGTCGAGCAGCGTGGCGTTGGCCGCGGCGTTGGCACCCGTGAACCGGGGCTGGGTGCGCCGCACGTCGTCCGCGGCCAGCTCCTCGGCCGCGCCGAACGAGCCGGTCAGGAAGCCGCGCCCGAGCGGCGAGTACGGCACGAAGGCGACGCCCAGCTCGGCCGCGGCCGGCACCGCCGAGCGCTCGACGTCCCGGGCGAAGACCGACCACTCGGACTGCAGGGCGGCGATCGGGTGCACGGCGTGCGCCTCGCGCAGCTCGGCCCCGGTCACCTCGGAGAGCCCGAGGTGGCGCACCTTGCCGGCCTTCACCAGTTCGGCCATGGCACCCACCGACTCGGCGAGCGGCACGGCCGGGTCCCGGCGGTGCATGTAGTAGAGGTCGATCACGTCCACGCCGAGGCGGCGCAGCGAGGCGTCCACGGCGGCGTGGACGTACGCCGGGTCGTTGCGGATGCCGCGGTACGACGGGTCGTCCGCCCTGCGCTCGACGGCGAACTTGGTGGCGACGACCACGCGGTCGCGGTTGGCGCGGACGAAGGGGCCGATCAGCTCCTCGTTGCGGCCGGCCCCGTAGATGTCGGCGGTGTCGAAGAGGGTGACACCGGCGTCCAGGGCGGCGTCCAGGGTGGCGAGCGCCTCGGCGGTGTCGGTCGGACCGTAGAACTCGCTCATGCCCATGCAGCCGAGGCCCTGGACGCCGACGGCCGGACCGTCGGTGCCGAGCGGGGCGGTGGGGAGAGTGGGGAGGCTCATGCGCTCTTCTTCCTCTGCGGTCGGTCCGCCGACTCGCCGCGGTCGGCGATCTTGCCGGCGTAGAGATCGATCTTGTAGTCGAGGACGGCGAGGGTCGCGTGCAGGTCGGCGATCTGCTGCCGGACCACCTCGCGGTGCGCGACCAGCAGGTCGCGCCGGTCCTCGGAGGTCCGCTCACCCTGACGGGCCAGCTCCACGTAGCGGAGCATGTCGGCCACGGTCATGCTGGTCAGCCGCAGCCGGCCCAGGAAGGCCAGCCGGTGCAGGTCGGCGTCGCAGTAGCGGCGCTGGCCGGAGGCGGAGCGGTCGACCGGGTCGAGCAGGCCGATCCGCTCGTACCAGCGCAGGGTGTGGGCGCTCAGTCCGCTGGCCGCCGCGACCTCGCTGATGCTGTGCCGGGGAGTGCGGTCCGGCTCTCCGAGCGGCGTGTTGAACACGTCGGAACAGGTGCGCATGTCGACCTGGATCGGCGAGAGAAGTGCCATGACCGGAAACCCCCAGTGGTGAGCGGTGGTGACGACGACGCTAGTGAGTTGGAGTGCACTCGAAGCAAGCCTGCCATCCGGGTGCTCCCCCGGTGACCGCTTGCGCCGTCCCGTTAGAGTCGGGCGCATGGAGAGCTTGCGGATGATCGAGACCTGGCCCGTGCCCCACGCCGCGGCGGCGGTGGTGCGGGGTTCGGACGGCGCGGTGCTGGGCGGGCACGGCCCGCAGGACCACCTGTTCCCGCTGGCGTCGGTGACCAAGCTGCTCACCTCGTACGCCGTGCTGGTCGCGGTCGAGGAGGGCGTCTTCGAGCTGGACGACCCGGCCGGTCCTGCCGGGTCCACCGTCCGCCACCTGCTGGCGCACACCTCGGGCCTGGGCTTCGACGAGCACCGGGTGATGGCGGAGCCGGGCAACCGCCGGCTCTACTCCAACGCCGGCTTCGACGTGCTGGCGCGGACCCTCCAGGAGGCCTCGGGCATCGAGTTCGGCCGGTACGCCGCCGAGGCCGTGTTCGAGCCGCTCGGGATGGGCTCGACGCTGATCAACACCGCGCACAGGTCCCCCGCCGGTGCGGGCGGCCTCTCCACGGTGGCCGACCTCGCACTGTTCGCGGCCGAGCTCCAGTCGCCCAAGCTGCTCGACCCGTCCACCGTGCGCGCGGCCACCCGCGAGGTCGCCTTCCCGGGCACCGGCGGCGTGCTCCCGGGCTTCGGCCACCGCCGGCCGAACGACTGGGGCCTCGGCTTCGAGATCCGCGACGGCAAGACGCCGCACTGGACGGGGACCACCAACTCCCCCGCCACCTTCGGGCACTTCGGCCAGTCCGGCACCTTCCTCTGGGTGGACCCGGAGGCCGGCGTGGCCTGCATCGCGCTCACCGACCAGGACTTCGGGCCGTGGGCCGCCGAGGTCTGGCCCGTGCTCAGCGACGCGGTGCTGGCCGAACTGCGCGGCTGACCCGCGACACCCCCGCGCGTCCGTCAGCCGTACGAGACCGGCGAGTGCATCTCCCAGAGGAGCAGCTCGGCGCCGGTCTCGCCGGCGGTCGGATCGGCGAAGGCCCCGCCGGTGATCCGGACGCTGTCGCCGGGCGCCATCGAGCGCCCGCCGCCCTGCGGCCCGGGCACCGTGCGGTAGCCGAGCGAACCGGCCGTCAGGTGCGCGTAGCGCCAGGCGGCGGCCGGGAGTTCGGGCAGCGGCTGCCAGGGGCCGGCGGTGACCAGCCAGAGCGCGGCGTCGCTGCGGCGCAGCCGCAGGGCGCCGGCGCCGGCGTCCCGGTCCAGCCCGGAGGCAAGCAGCGTCAACCCGCCGTCCGCCGGTTCCACCCGGCGCAGCCCGTACGCCGGGTCCGCGTCGAACACGTCCGGCTGGAGCCACATCTGCACGAAGCGCACCGGCCCCGGCGCGCCGCCGACGTTGCGCTCGGTGTGGGTGACGCCGGAGCCCGCGCTCAGGTGCTGCAGCATGCCCGGGCGCACGACGCCGCCGTGGCCGTGGGAGTCCCGGTGGGCCAGCGCGCCCTCCAGCACCCAGGTGAGGATCTCGGTGTCCCGGTGCCGGTGCTCGTCGAACCCGGCGCCGGGGGCGAGCAGCTCCTCGTTGCACGCGAGCAGCGCGCCGAAGTGCGTGTTCTTCGGGTCGTAGTGGCCGGAGAAGGAGAACGCGTGCCTGGTCTCGACGCCCTCGGCCGGGGTGGAGAGGTAGCGCTCGGCGGTGCGGCGCAGGTCGGCGCGGGGGCGGGCGGGGGCGTCGGTCACGGGTCCACCGTAGTGGGTGTGACGGCCGCCACCGTGCCGCTCCGCCGGGGGCTGTGCACGAGCAGTCACTCCGGTGAGGCAGTCTTGTCCTTGTGCCAGCCGCTTCAGCGAACTCCAAGAGCGATCCCACCACCGGGCCCGGCCAGAACGGAAAGGGTCCGGCCCCGGGGGCCGGCCGCGACCGGCCGGGCCGCGCGGCGCCGCGCCTGACCGCGCAGGAGCGCAGACTCGCCGCCGAGCGGGCCGAGCGCCGGGCCGCGACGCTCAAGCGGCTGGAGAAGTCCTCCGGGAAACTGGCCACCGCCGCGATCGCGCGGATGGACGACCAGCTCGGCTGGTACCGGCGGATGCCGCCGGAGCACCGCTCCTGGATCGGTCTGGTCGCCCAGGCCGGCATCGCCGCCTTCACCGAGTGGTACCGCCATCCGGACGCCCCGCAGGCGATCTCCACCGACGTCTTCGGCACCGCGCCGCGCGAGCTGACCAGGGCGATCACCCTGCGCCAGACCGTCGAGCTGATCCGCACCACGATCGAGGTGATGGAGGAGGCCATCGAGGAGGTCGCCGCCCCCGGCGACGAGGCGGACATGCGCGAGTCCGTGCTGGTCTACGCCCGCGAGATCGCCTTCGCCACCGCCCAGGTGTACGCCCAGGCGGCCGAGGCGCGCGGCGCCTGGGACGCCCGGCTGGAGGCGCTGGTCGTCAACTCGCTGCTCTCCGGCGACGCCGACGAGGGCGTGCTCTCCCGGGCCGCCGCGCTCGGCTGGGGCCAGCCGAGCCAGGTCCGGGTGGTGATGGGCAGCGCCCCGGACGGCGACAGCGAACTGGTGGTCGAGGCGATCCGCCGGGCCGCCCGGCACGCCAAGCTGCACGTGCTGACCGGGGTGCTGGGCAAGCGCCTGGTGGTGGTGGTCGGTGGCGACAAGGAGCCGGTGCACGCGGCCCGGGCGCTGATCGGCCAGTTCGCCCCCGGCCCGGTGGTGGTCGGCCCGACCGTGCCCGACCTGCTGTCGGCGACCCGCTCGGCGCACGCCGCCGCGGCCGGCCTGCGGGCCTGCGCGGCGTGGCCTGACGCGCCCCGCCCGGTGCTCGCCGACGACCTGCTGCCGGAGCGGGCGCTCGCCGGTGACCAGGCGGCCCGTCGTCAGCTGGTGGAGGAGATCTACACACCGCTGGACGAAGCCGGCTCGGCGCTGCTGGAAACCCTGAGTGTCTACCTGGAACAGGCCTCCTCGTTGGAGGGAGCGGCCCGGATGCTCTTCGTCCACCCCAACACGGTGCGCTACCGGCTCCGACGTGTGACGGACGTCACGGGCTACGCTCCCTCCGACGTACGTTCGGCGTTCACACTGCGCATCGCACTGGCGCTGGGACGACTCACGGCGGCCGGGGAGCCCAGTTGAACCCGATGTAGGGAACTTACAATCCCGGATGCTTTTCTTCGTTACCGTCGCCTACCCGCCCGCGGGCGTCCGGCGAGAGAGGGTTGAACCGTGCTCGTAATCGTCGCCCCTGGACAGGGTGCCCAGACCCCCGGTTTCCTCAGCCCCTGGCTGGAGCTCGACGGTGTCGCCGACCGGCTTCGCGGCTGGTCGGAGGTCGCCGGGCTCGACCTGGTGCACGCCGGTACCCAGGCGTCCGCCGAGGAGATCAAGGACACCGCCGTCGCCCAGCCGCTGCTGGTCGCCGCCGGTCTGGTGACCGCCCGAGAGCTGTTCCCCGACGAGGACCGCGCCCGTGCGCTGGTCGGCGCCGTGGCCGGCCACAGCGTCGGCGAGATCACCGCCGCCGCCGGCGCCGGTGTCCTCTCCGCCCACGACGCGCTGACGTTCGTCCGCGAGCGCAGCCTGGCGATGGCCGAGGCCGCCGCGGCCACCGAG
Source organism: Kitasatospora sp. NPDC056181 (assembly GCF_042266225.1). Taxonomy (NCBI): domain Bacteria; kingdom Bacillati; phylum Actinomycetota; class Actinomycetes; order Kitasatosporales; family Streptomycetaceae; genus Kitasatospora; species Kitasatospora sp. NPDC056181. The sequence continues at coordinate 2,012 of NZ_JBHJUK010000027.1, read as the reverse complement.
ACCGGCATGATCGCCGTCCTCGGCGGCGAGCCGGAGGCCGTCTCCGCCAAGCTCGCCGAGCACGGCCTGACCGCCGCCAACAACAACGGCGGCGGCCAGATCGTCGCGGCCGGCACGCTGGCGCAGCTGGAGGCCCTGCAGGCCGACCCGCCGGCCGGCTCCCGGCTGATCGCGCTCAAGGTCGCCGGCGCCTTCCACACCTCGCACATGGCGCCCGGCGTCGAGCGGCTGGCCAAGCTGGCCCCGACCCTGCCGGTCTCCGACCCGAAGGTCGCCTACGTCTCGAACCAGGACGGCCAGGTCGTGGCGTCCGGTACCGAGGTGCTGGACCGGCTGGTGTCGCAGGTCTCCAACCCGGTCCGCTGGGACCTCTGCATGGAGACCCTGCGCGAGCTGGGCGCGACCGCCGTCATCGAGCTCGCCCCGGCGGGCACCCTCACCGGACTGGTCAAGCGCAACCTCAAGGGCGTGGCAACGCTTGCCCTCAAGACGCCCGCCGACCTGGACAAGGCCCGTGAGCTCGTCGCGGAGCACGGCGGTCAGGAGCAGCAGGCATGAGCAGAGCCCGGATCAGGCCGGTCACCGGCGCTCAGTACTCACGCATCCTCGGGGTCGGCGGCTACCGCCCGGTGCGGGTGATCCCCAACTCCGAGGTGCTGACCTGGATCGACTCCTCGGACGAGTGGATCCGCACCCGTAGCGGGATCGCCGAGCGCCGCTGGGCCGGCCCGGAGGAGACCGTCTCCGAGATGTCGGTGCAGGCCGCCGGCAAGGCGATCGCGCAGGCCGGGATCGACCCCGACCGGATCGGCGCCGTGATCGTCGCGACCGTCTCGCACCTCAAGCAGACCCCCGCGATCGCCACCGAGATCGCCGAGCGGCTGGGCTGCGGCACCGCGCCCGCCTTCGACATCTCGGCCGCCTGCGCCGGCTTCGGCTACGGCCTGGGCCTGGCCGACGGCATGGTCCGCGGCGGCAGCGCCGACTACGTGCTGGTGATCGGCGTCGAGCGGCTCAGCGACCTGACCGACCAGTCGGACCGCTCCACCGCGTTCATCTTCGGCGACGGCGCCGGCGCCGCGATCGTCGGCCCGTCCGACACGCCCGGCATCGGCAAGGTCGTCTGGGGCTCGGACGGCTCGCACAAGGACGTCATCTCGCAGACCCAGGCCTGGGACACCGCCTTCGCCAAGGAGGACGCCGTCAACGGCGCCGGCGAAGAGGTCAAGTGGCCGGCCCTGCGGATGGAGGGCCAGACGGTCTTCCGCTGGGCGGTGTGGGAGATGGCCAAGGTGGCCCAGCAGGCGCTGGACGCCGCCGGGGTCACCGCCGACCAGCTGGGCGCGTTCATCCCGCACCAGGCCAACATGCGCATCACCGATGCCATGATCAAGGCCCTCAAGCTGCCCGAGTCGGTTCCGGTCGCCCGCGACATCACCGAGACCGGCAACACCTCCGCCGCCTCCATCCCGCTGGCGATGGAGCGCATGTTGGAGAGCGGTGAGGCACGCAGCGGCGACCTCGCGCTGATCATCGGGTTCGGGGCGGGTCTGGTCTACGCCGCGGCAGTCGTTACGCTCCCCTAGGCGCGTTTCGCCCCACCCCCAAGAAAGCCTGCGTCCGTCCGCCGGGCGGCCGCATTCACCACTGAAGAGGAGCAGCCAGTATGGCTACCAAGGACGAGGTTCTGGAAGGTCTCGCCGAGATCGTCAACGAGATCGCCGGTATCCCGGCCGAGGACGTCGAGTTCGACAAGTCCTTCACCGACGACCTGGACGTCGACTCGCTCTCCATGGTCGAGGTCGTCGTGGCCGCCGAGGAGCGCTTCGACGTGAAGATCCCGGACGACGAGGTCAAGAACCTGAAGACCGTCGGCGACGCGGTGGACTACATCCTCGCCAACGCCTGAGCGTTCGACCCGATCGACGCCTGACGTCGGCCGGCTCCCCGAGCCGGCCGACCGTCCGGCCCGGCCCCCCCCCCGGGGCCCCCGCCCCGCCCCCCCCCCCCCC